>MWYU01000148.1 GCA_002050375.1 Chitinophagales bacterium 62-2 | reverse complement strand
GTATGAGACTTCTCTTCGTCATACACAAGAATTTATGAATTATCCAATATAGCGTTACAGATATGGACATTAGAAAGGTTAATCATTCGTTTATTAGCGAATATGATTTTTATTTAAGAAGCATTCGGAAATGTGCAAACAATTCAACAGTAAAATACATAAAAAACTTTGGAAAAATTATCCGAATAGGCTTATCAAATGGTTGGATTGTATCTAACCCTTTTGCAAACTATAAGGGAAAATTAAAAGTAGTGCGTCGGGAGTTTCTTTCACCAGAAGAATTACAACGAATGGCGGATAAACAATTTGCAACCGAACGTTTAACACAAGTACGTGATGTTTTTCTGTTTTGTTGCTTCACAGGTTTAGCATATGCAGACGTTAAAAAGCTGAAGAAGTCACAAATTAAAAAAGGCGTAGATGGGGAACAGTGGATTTTTACTAACAGACAAAAAACAGATACCCGGTCTGCTATTCCGCTTTTGCCTGCTGCTATTAAGCTAATTGAGAAATATGCCAACCATTCTCTTTGCATAAATAAGGACATTCCTTTCCCTGTGCCTAGTAATCAGAAAATGAATGATTATTTGAAGGAGATAGCTGGAGTATGTGGCATAGATAAAATATTAACTTCCATATTGCCCGGCACACATTTGCTACAACAATAACATTAAGCAATGGTGTACCGATTGAGTCAGTATCTAAAATGCTTGGACATTCTTCGCTGAAACAAACTCAGCATTATGCTAAAATACTGGACGTAAAAGTTAGTGCTGATATGCTGCTACTGAAACAGAAACTAGAGTTAGGTATTAACTAATAATAATAAAACGAATAAGGGCTATTTCTAATAATTAAAGAAAGGAGAGGAATTTTATGATCAATTTTGTTTAGGTTTACGGGAGTTGTATAAGTTGTTCAGATAAATTTCTGCTGGCTAAGCTTCTCCATAGGGATGTATTAGTAAATGGATAAACCTTTTATAGAATTAGCGAAGAAAGCGCTAAGTCTTATTAGATAACCATCCTTACTATTTCTATTCTCAACAATGTAAATATTAAGAGATAAAAGAAGACCACAGATTCTTAGAGTGGAGATTTCAGCGCGTGTTATGCTTTAAAAGCTTTAAGTCAGCAACGAAGACATTTGCCTCACTTTGATTTTCTTTAAGAGCCTTTTTTTGTAGGTTTTAATAGCTTCCTTGTTCGCAGCATTCAATCACTAGTTGACACCATTTAATACCATTTGCTTTAAGTAAAAACTTATGTGCTGCTAGCTCATTTGTCCATATTGTTAACGAAAAAACTACCATATTTCCTTGCTTATCAACGTCTTTATCCAAGAACATCTACTCTCCTTTGGCCTTAATATAGGTTTCATCCATCCTCCAGCTATTAACAGTAATTTCTTTCTTTTCCTAAAAGGTATATAAGCGACAGACCCTTTTGTTTCGATTGTAACTATTGCCCCTTAAAGTAAATTCTTTGTCTGTTTTTTGAAACAGTTTATAAAAGTTTACAGTTCTTAATTCACCCCCTACCAGCTATTTTGTAAAAAGGGGCAAAACTATCCTTCAAGCAATTTTGTACAAAAGAAAATTATGTACATTCATGATTGAATTATTAAACGTTACTATGAGAAAGATTAGATTATTGGTTCTAAGTACATTTTATTGGATGATGTTAAATGGCCAAACTACAAAGACCGACAGGCCAAACATTTTATGGATTGTCAGCGAGGATAATACAACGCTATTGGGTTGCTATGGCGATAAAACCGCCACTACTCCAACTATTGACAATCTGGCAAAACAAGGGATATTATTTACAAATGCGTTTTGCACTGCTCCTGTTTGCGCCCCGTCACGTTCTACGCTTATAACCGGTATGTATCCTACAACTATGGGTACTGAAAATATGCGGAGCACTTATCC
>MWYU01000224.1 GCA_002050375.1 Chitinophagales bacterium 62-2 | reverse complement strand
CTTATAAATGCAGAAATGCATTTTTTTTCTACACGTTTACATGTATCAACGGGGTAACTATTCAATTCCCAATCTTTAAACGAAGCTTAGCATTGGCAACTTTAATTTTTTACATACACTAAAAATTGCCATAGACGGAAAGTTGACTGAAGAAACAGAACCGGTTCAAATTCCTGTTCCCAACACAGTAAGGCCAAAAGGTTCAGTGGTTATGAGCATGTAATGGATAGTCTTAATATCGGGAAAGAAGATGAATTTTTCATGCAGGTATAAGCAATAAAGATTTTAGTTATTTACATTCCTGCATTTTGTAACTGATGAAAAGTTATCCGAAGATTTAAAGTCACTTCAAATACTTGTACCAACAGGACAACTTTTTAATTCCGCATCTTTAAACAAAGTTTATAACTAAAGCATACAATCGTTATACTTCTGTGATAACTTCTTTTACCGATAGCTGTTTCTTTGTGTAGATAAAATTTTGTTCTGCAGATTTTTCAATCTCGAACCCTTGTTAGTGCTCCTGCATTTTATGTTGCTAAGCTGCTGCATTAATGCTTGTAAGATTAGTATATATTCCGGAATATGTACAAATCAATAATACTATCAATAATCCTTATTCTTTCATTTCTGTAATTCCAATTATTAAAAGAACCAGTTCACCTTGAGTGAATTGTAACACACTTTCTATAACCAAATTTTTCAAACTCAAATTTTTAAATTATGAAAAAATTTTTCTATCTCACGTTGCTTACAACCTTCCTTTTTGGCTGTAAAAAAGATTTAAAAGATTTATTACACGATAAAGGAAGTAATGGCAATAATGCTACAGGATTTATTTACACAAGCACTAACTCTTCTTCAGGCAATGCTATTATTGCGCTGGAAAGGCACAGAGATGGCTCGGTAGAAGAAATAGGTAAATCGCCTTACCCAACGGGCGATAAGGGCGATGCAGCCGAAGGTGATTTTGATACGCAATGGGCTTTGCGCATAGTTGGTGAATACCTGCTTGCTGTTAATGCTGGTGCTAACCCTGTTAATGGCAGCATTTCAGTTTTTAAAATAAATAAAGCCAACGGGCATTTATCGCAGGTTGATCAAAATCCGGCAACGCCTCAAATGGATAACATGGATTCGCGTGGTGTAAGAGCCGCATCCATTGCGGCTACAACAACGGGTAGTAAAACCTGGGTAGTTGTAGGCAATCAATTTGCCAATCCTAACTTTCAGGGAGAAGCCGGCATCGCTTTCGGTAGTGTTGTAGCAACACCATTGCGTAATCTGGCAGTATTTACATTTAATCAATCCAACGGTTTATTGAAATTTGAAAAAATAGGGGCTACTTATACCGATGGAGCCAATGGCGGGCCAACAACAGTTGAATTTAATTCAACCGGAACTCAGATTGCCGTATCTACATGGGGTGTTCCTCATTTTATGGTGATGGATCCAAGCCTGTCGAAACAAATACCTGGAAGACTGTATATTTATAATTTTTCTGCCGGCAGTTTATCACAAACCGGAATGTATCAGAAAACAGGTGTATCCGGTAACATCGGTATTTCATGGAGCCCGAACGATCAGTACATCTATATGGCCAATTTTAATCTCCACTCATCTGTTGAAAATCATAGCTTAACTGTGCACAACGGTACCACGGCAGCTCAGGTGCAAAACTTTGCAACGTCCGACAGAAATGATGAGGGCTGCTGGACGTGGGTAAGCCTTGATAAAAGCAAATTGTATGTGGCAAGCTTTGGCACAAATGGAATTAGTTCTTTTACTATTCTACCCAATAATCTTCTCGCCAATACATTGGGAAATAATTTCTTCAAGAAGCGTGGCAATTTGCCTACCGGCGATGCAAAAGACATGCATGAAACTTCTGATGGATACTTATATGATGTAGGGGCATTTCAAAGCCATACAG
>MWYU01000345.1 GCA_002050375.1 Chitinophagales bacterium 62-2 | reverse complement strand
CCGGCATACCTTCTGTCCATTCATATACGCGATAAATATTATCTGCATTTTTATGAAAGCGGTCAAAGCTAAATTCATTTACAGCATACAATAAAAACAGGTAACGTGAGTTTTGGGTCTTGCAGGAGGTTATCAACACATGTAGATAAAAAGTCCTTTGAAAAAATCATGACATGAGTAAAAATTGTAGTGACTAAACTACCCCATGCCATGATTATAAATGAACTTAAAATTATAAAACTTTTCTGCGAACTGGATGATTTTACCCAGGAATTCAACAAAAAACTTTCCGAACATATGCTGGGACAAAGCAATCCTAAATCTGTTCATAAACCGGAAATAGACATTTCCGAAATGATGTGTATTGAAATATTGTATCATCACAGCGGATATAAATGCTTTCAGTATTATTATGAGCAGGAAGTAGAAAAGGGATATTTGAAAACCTATTTTCCCGGCGCACCCAGTTACAACCGGTTTGTTCAATTAAAGCCCCGTATGCTGTTGTATTTAATTTTCTATTTGAATCTTTGCAGGGTTGGTCAGCTTTGTGGTATTTACTTTGCCGATTCAACCAAGCTGGCCGTATGCCATAACAGGCGTATCCACAGCAATAGGGTATTTAGGGGGAAAGCTGCAAGGGGCAAGACTTCTACAGGATGGTTCTATGGCTTTAAATTATTTTTAGTTATCAATGCGTTTGGAGAAATAATGAATGCTTTTTTTACCCCGGGCAATGTTGCTGACAATAATTTGCCAACCATGATAAAATTATTTTCAAAACTTAAAGGATGGGCTTTTGCTGATAAAGGTTTTATCAATCAGAAAGCTGTGGAACAATTGCTTTCTAAAGGATTACATTTAATAACCGGTATCCGGCAGAATATGAAAAATAAACTGGTCCCCATGCAACAGAAATTATTGTTACAAAAAAGAGGAGTAATAGAATCAGTAAATGATATTCTGAAAACCGTTTGTGATATTGAGCATACCAGGCATCGCAGTCCGGTCAACGCATTAGTAAATTTATATGCAGGATTGTGTAGCTATACTTTTTTGGATAGATTGCCATCCATTTTTTTATAGGAAGACCCAAAACTCACGTTAAGTAATAAATCGTTTCTTATATCTGATAACTAAAACGATTTATCAATGTTTAATCAGGCTACTGGTATAGAGGCATAAAATTAAGTAGGGGGCAAAGGTATTAATCTTTGCCGCCCTCTCACACCACCGTATGTACTTACGTGTACGGCGGTTTCTTTAAAGTGATTTGCGGGTGTAAGGCTTTGTAGTTTTCGCTTAGGCTGTAATAGCCTTGAACTGTGAACCATTTATTATTCATACCAATATTGATGGCGGGGCTATTGCTTATCCGCCACCATCCTTTGCCGCTTAATGCTGTTCGCCAACTCAAGGTTTCTTCTACGCCTAATTTCCTCAGCCATCTTACTATTCCTATCGTTCGCTTGCATTGCTTTAGCCTAAAGCTTTTCAGCCTGCGTCTTAACCATCCGTCTATCGTTTCCATTTTGCCCTTCATTGTTGCGTAGCGAAAATATTGCAGCCATCCCTGTTGTATTGTCCGCAGTTTTGCTAACATTTCTTCCAGACTTATTCCATGGTTTCTTTGAGTAACTTCTTTGATCTTCGATTTTAATCTTGCTTCACTTTGTTTACTCAATCCTAAACTACCATTGCTTAAAATGCTATGTCCTAAAAAGTTTAATTCGTAACCCTTGCATGTCTTGCTCTTTGTAGTATTTACTTTGAGCTTTAGTTTGTTTTCAATGTATCGGGTTATACTCCTCTTTACTCCTTCGGCTCTTTGCTTACTGCTCACAAATATCTTCACATCATCGGCATATCTTACATAGCTGTGCCCTCGCTGCTCTAACTCCTTATCCAATTCATCTAATACAATGTTGGATAAA
>MWYU01000175.1 GCA_002050375.1 Chitinophagales bacterium 62-2 | reverse complement strand
GGCATAATGCGCCCGGTTATAATGGAATTTGTTATTGTCCCAATTGCCAATCCTCATATAAAGCCTCGGCTGGCAAGGAAATACCTCAACTTAATTCTGCGACCGAGCAAGATATTGACAGCTATATGACCTGGAAGGCAGAGGCAGCCGACCAATACATGGATAAAATAAAGAAGACAACTAAATCTTTTGGCGATGATAAGGCTTATACAGCCGAAGTTTTTAGTATCTATGGAGTAGGGCAGAAGATAGATTCAGGAATAGATTTAGACAGTGCCCGTCGGCACTTTGATATTTTGGTTAGTGTTGCTTTTCTTACAGAAAATGGTTCGGGACAATTTTTTCCTTATGAGAATCTTAATTATGGAAGTACCATCATTAAGTTTCTTAAATCCATGTCTCCCGAAAGGGAAGCTGTGGTTATGTATGGAGGTAATGGCACTACTCACAGGCTGGTTATAGATCCCCCCCAGGATTTGAAGATTTGGTTATGGCAGATACTCTCAGCAGGGGGTCGGTTCTGGAACTGTTATTTTACTAATGTTCCTACCCAAACACATGATAACCGCAATGCCTTCAATGAAACAGAAGCCTATCAGTTTGTGAAAGCAAACGAAAATATATTAGAGCAGCATGTTCCTGTAGCCAACATTGGGATATACTATTCGCGTCCTACCCGTATTTCCTACAGGCAAAAAGCTGAAGAAGGCGATCATTTTGGAACTGACATAAGGGGCGTAGAAGCAGTGTTAATGGAAAACCATATTCCTCATGATTTTATTTTGGACGACTTGCTAAGCAAAGAGAGACTTCAGAAATATAAAGTTGTTTTTCTTCCCAATGTAAGGTGTATGTCAGACAAGGAGGCGGAGTTATTGAAAGAATATGTTCAGAACGGTGGTAACGTGATTGCCACTTATGCTACCAGTCTTTATGATGCTAATGGTAAGGAACGGAAGGACTATGCTTTAAGCGAATTATTTGGCGTACACTATGCCGGAAAAAGAGAAAATACGCGGAGAGATAATTACCAGTATATCCTAAATAAAAAACATCCTATTGTTGCTGCAGATAGCTCCCAGACTGAACTTTTATTTAATGCGGGATACACAGCTCTTTGTAAACCAGCGAATAATGTTGACGTAATTTGTACCTGGGTTCCAACCATTCAAAATCAACCGCCCGACAAATCGTGGGTTGAGAAATTTTCGACGGAGTATCCTACTGCTGTCGAGAACAAATATGGGAAAGGGAAGGTGATCTATTTCGCGAATCAACCTGATGTTTTAAGTTACGAAGCAGGACACCCGGATCCAAGAAACCTGCTGTTGCGCAGCATCCGGTACCTGGCAGGAAGTGCAATTCCAATTGAAAGCACTGCTCCACCAAGCGTATATATTGGACTTACCGAATCAAGGTTAAAGCCTGGGCAGTATATTCTTTCGCTTGTCAATACTACATCGGGTCCGGTGCGGCCCATTCGTGAACTAGTACCAGTGAATGATATAAGGGTGAAATTACGCCTGGATGGTAAATCAGTTGCAAACCATAAAGTGCTGCGTAAGCAGGGAGAAGTGAAAGTAAAAATAAGCGGACAAAATTTAGATCTGAACATAAGCAAGCTCGATGACTTTTGTGCTATTCACATTCAAATGAATGTTTAACTACTGAAGGAAATTGATTAAAAACAATACGATGTTTTTTACTGCATTCGTGTACTGCGCTTGATCCATAAACAATAAAAAATAATTTACCATGTAGGGGTAATCGTTATGTTCTTCGTAATAGATATATGATGAATGTTTTTTATAGCCATTGGCATGAATACGTGATGTAAAAGCCCCTGGAACCATTAATATTTATTTCCGAACAAAAAAAATATTGTATAATAAGATTTTCAAAACTTTAAACTTTAAATCAATTTCTTCAAATAATCAAAACGC
>MWYU01000714.1 GCA_002050375.1 Chitinophagales bacterium 62-2 | reverse complement strand
CTTGCAGGTAGCCCGTATTGACCAGGCATTAGCGGGAAAGGTTGCAGGAGTTCAGGTTAAGGCTGTTTCAGGAGAGCCGGGAGCCTCACCCCAAATTAGAATTAGGGGTATTGGTAGTATTTCTGCAGGCGGCAGCCCTTTGTACGTAGTAGATGGATTTCCTACGGGGAGTATTGAAAATTTAAACCCCAATGATATCGAAAGTGTCGACATTTTAAAAGACGCTTCAGCTACTGCTATTTACGGTTCAAGAGGATCAAACGGGGTTGTAATTATCAATACTAAAAGAGGATCAAGCGGTAAGCCTAATATCTCTTTTAACGCATATACAGGCTGGCAACAGATTTCGAAAACACCGCAATATATGAACGCACGAGAGATTGCTTTATATCATTATGAAGGGATCCGACAAAATAATATTGACCTTGGTAACCCTGTTTCCGGCGCGCCTGAAAGTTGGAAAGTACCTGTGCCCCCAACAACTTTAAATGTGCTTTCAGGTAAGCTTACGTATGATAAACCTGCGATTGAAGACGTATTAAGGATTGCTCCGCAGCAAAATTATCAGTTATCTGCTACAGGTGGAAATGAGAATGTTAGGTATGCTTTAAGTGGAGAGTATTTTAACCAGAATGGGATAGTTATTGGCAGTGATTTCAGAAGATATTCTCTTAGGGCAAATATTGATGCAAAACTGTCAAAAAGAATAACTGTAAAAATGAATGTAAATCCTTCTTTCATTAATAGAAATCTTATAACAGCAAGTGGTTCCAGCAGTGGGCAAAATGAAGGTGTAGTTGGAAGTTCTTTTGGTGTAAATCCAATGTATCCATTATACAATCCGGATGGAAGCTATTTTGTTTTTATTCCAGGTTTGGATGTAACATCAAATGCGCAAAATCCTGCAGCTCTTGCGCGGGAAATTACAAATAAGCAAAAAAGATTAAGCCTGTTTGCAAATCTTAATCTTGAATATAAAATATTGGAAGATTTAAGGTTTAATATAATGGGGGGAGCTGTTATTCAAAACAGTAAAGGTTACAGATTTAAACCTCAGATTCCTGCATTTTTTAACGAGCCGGCTTTTGGATCAGATAATGCTTCTATGAGTTACAACTGGCTAACAGAATATACCCTCAACTACAATAAGCGCTTTGGCAATCATAATTTATCTGCACTGGCAGGCTATACGGTTCAAAAGGAAACAAATGAAGTAAGCAATTTTTCCAGTAACAGGTTTCCAAATAATTTGGTACCCACTTTAAATGCAACCAGTGGAGTTATAACAGGCGGCTCCTCAGAAATATTCGAATGGTCGTTGCTTTCCTACCTGGGTAGAATTAACTATAATTTTAAAAGCAAATACTATGTGACCGCTTCTTTTCGTACAGATGGCTCATCCCGGTTTGGTTCAGAAAGTAAATATGGATTATTCCCTTCGGCCGCACTCGCCTGGAGAGTTACCGAAGAAGGATTTATGAAAAATGTAAAATACATAAGCGAGATGAAATTGAGAGCCAGCTATGGTGAAACCGGCAATAACAATATTGGAAATTATGAGCAATTCGCAACCATTAACTATGAGCGATACATTACAGGCGGTGGTGTAGCGGGAGGTTTTTCACAGGCGAAACTTGAAAATCCTTTTTTGACCTGGGAAAAGCAACGTCAACTTAATTTAGGCACCGATATAGCTTTCTTTAAAAATAGAATCCGTCTTAGTGTAGATCATTTCCGATCGACTAATACAGATCTTTTATTGAATGTTAACGTACCTGACATTACAGGGTTTAGTACCTCTTTACAAAATATAGGAGAAGTAAAAAATAATGGATGGGATGTTGTTTTAAATACTACTAATATAGCTTCGAAAAACTTTCAATGGTCAACCGATTTCAATATCTCCACCTTTAAAAATGAGGTAGTTAAGTTAGGGCCTACAGGAGATCCCATTTACGGGGGAAACAGCCATATAACTAAGATTGGGGAGCCAATCGGAATGTTTTATGGTTGGATAACAGATGGAATATTCTTAAACAATGCAGAATTGGCAAAGGGTCCGATTTATAATCCCGGTGGTGTTGATCGTTCCCGTGCAGGAGATATCCGATTCAAAGACCTTAGTGGTCCAAATGGAAAGCCCGATGGAATAATAGACAATTCTGATAAAACGATTATTGGTTCTCCTTATCCCGATTTTTATTACGGAATGACGAACCGTATTTCTTACAAAACAGTAAGCTTAAGCGTAACCCTTCAGGGATCGGAAGGGGCTCAAATTTTTGATGAGTCCAGAGCGGCGTCAATGGCTACAAGAGGTCGTTTTCCTCAACTAGCGAATTTGAATAATTTTTGGAAGTCAGAACAGGAGCCAGGTGATGGTAAAACTCCACGACCAAACAATGCCCCTACAGGTAATATTCGTGGCACATATAGTACGTGGTTTCTAGACACTGGATCTTTCATGCGTATTACCAACATAAACCTGGGATACTTAGTGCCTGAACAGATCACCAGGAAACTAATGGTGCGTTCAGTTAGAGTGTATGCAAGTGCAAACAATCCTTTTACTTTCACAAAAAATCTCGGATTCAATCCCGAAGCAAGCAACCTGGAAGATCCTCTTAGACCCGGCCGGGCATTCAGTGACTACCCTATTCCAAGGAGCTTAATAATAGGTGTAAATGTTGGTTTCAACAATTAGTAGTAAAATTTAAATTAATGAGAATGAAAAAGATAAATCTTTCAATAGTATTGGCATTATTACTAATGACATCATGCAAGAAGAATTTTATTGAATTAAAACCTATATCCACTGTCAGTATTGATATATTATTTAAAACAGATAAAGATTACCAGGATGCAATAATTGGAGCTTATAGTGTATTAAGATTGCAAGGGCCTAATATCTGGATTTTTGGCGATTTACCCGGTGATGATACTGAGCAACATTTTTTTACATCCGTGAGTCTGGTTGGTGTTGATAATTTTTCCATCAACATTAATGATCCTATCCTAATAAACAGTTGGCGGAATTATTACTCTTTAATCAGCCGGTGTAATTTAATTCTATCAAAAATAGAAAGTACGGATCCGGCAGTTATTACGAATAGAAATAAATATATTGGTGAAGCTAAGTTTCTTAGAGCGCTTGCATATTTTAATCTGGTACGGATATTTGGAGATGTTCCCGCAGTTACAACTCCTTTATCTACTTCAGAATCATATAAGGTCGGCAGAGAAAAAGTAGATAAAATTTACGACGAAATTATTATTAAAGATCTGTTGGACGCTGAAACGAAATTACCTTTAAAGTTTACAGGTGCCGAGGTAGGAAGAGCTACCAGCGGTGCTGCCAAATCGTTATTAGGAAAAGTGTATTTAACCCGAAAGGATTTTGTAAAAGCTGAAGCAAAATTACAGGAAGTGACTACTATGGGGTATGCTCTTTTACCCAATTTTAATGACTTATTCAATTATCAAAAAGATGAACACCATAGCGAATACATATTTGATATTGAATATGAAGAGAATGTAGGATTAGGAAGTTCGTTTACAAATACTTTTGCTCCTGCCTACGCAATAGTATTAAATTTTTATGGTATTACCGGGCAAGGAGGTAGTGCCGGTTCTCCATCCGAAGAAATGTTTACCTTGTTTGAGTCAAATGATAAGCGGAAAGATATTACTGTAGCAAAAGGTTTCACAGATAACAGTGGAACATATATAGCTACTCCCACCTTTGACGTTAGGACTTTCACTAAAAAATACTTTACTAAAACCGTACGTGCCGGTGATAGTAAGGCAAACTGGAAAGTTTTAAGATATGCTGATGTTTTATTGATGCTTGCTGAGGCACTTAATGAAAATGGAAAGACTACGCAGGCTCTTGATTACTTAAACCAGGTACGTATAAGAGCTGGTGTAACTCCTCTTGCGAATCTAGCAAAAGATCAAACCCGTGAAAGGATTTACCTGGAACGCAGGTTAGAACTTTACTTAGAAGGTCATAGGTGGTTTGATTTAGTTAGAACCGGCCGGGCTCTCACTGTTTTACAATCTAAGGGTATGAAGCCTTACATGACTGTTTTCCCTATCCCACTAAGTCAAATACAATTAATCAACAACAGTGCACAGCCATCCGAAACTTTTTTCAAAAAGCTAAATTAAAAGGCTGTAAGTATTGATTTTACTGCACTTTGTTATTTTGTTTTAGGAATAAAAGTGGCTTAGGAAAAGCCGAAACTTTTCTGACTATTTGTCTGTGGTAGTTTTTCTCTTGCTTTTACGGCTCCTCCTTTTATTTCATTGCATACATAAGCAAGGCTGTGGTAATAAGTAAGGCAAAATCTGATCTTCTCACATAAATTACTGAATGCCTGTGCACCTTTAGCAATACAACGTCTGATTAATTCTAACAGCAGATAGGTAATGAGTGCAATATATATTTGTGATTTTACGGCATTTTCGCTTGTTCCGGTAAAGGTTTTTACCAGCAGGTTTTGTTTGAGTTGTTTAAAAAATATTTCTACATCCCATCTTGCTTTGTATAGGGCTGCTATGGTGGCTGCTGCCCATTCTAAGTTTTGAGTAATGAGTTCTATCTGCACATCTTTTTCACTATCGTACACCACTATACGGCGAAGGATTACCTGGTCTATCCCTACTTCCTGTGCTTTTTTGCCGGTAAGCCGTATTAATTCATCTTTTAGTATATGCTGGTCTTTATCAACAGGCAACTCTTTTTCGCAGATGCTTTCGTAGACCGTGTTGTCTTTTATCCTTGTTACAAATACATTTTCTGCATGTATGCGCTGCATCATTAAGCTAAAGTCAAAATAGCCTTTGTCTTCTACTATAATGGTTCCGGGTGCAAAGACGGTTTGGGGATGCCCTCGTTTATCGTGCAGGGATGCCTCGGTAATGTTTATCAAATCTGGCAGCATTAGTGCCTCGTCTAAGCAGGTGTGTATTTTGATGCCTCCTTTAGCTGTCCGAAACTTTGCCCACTCAAAAAGGCTCAAACACACGCTGATAGTGCTACTGTCTATTATCTTTACCACTTTGCCTTTTATCTCTTCTATATCACGTGATTTGCCATGCCTTAGCAGGATGTCTTTGTAATGAGAAAGCAGTTTGTAGTAAAGGGTTTCAAACACTCGCCAGTCCCGTTTGGCATTGCCATCACTCATCGTGCTTCGGGCAGGGCTTTGCCTTAATCCTAAATCGCCAATAAAGGTGGTGTTTACTCCAATAGCGGTACTTATATCGGTAAGTGTCTGGCATTTATTGAGCTGTCCGAACATTTGAGACACTAAATGATCATAAGTCTTATACTTGCTGCAGAATTTGTCGCTCTTATGTTTAGTGATGCTGCTTTGTAAAATAGAGCCAGGTATAAGTTCCAGGATTTGTTTTATCAGAGGCTTACTGTTACTTTTATTGCGGGTAAATAGTCCCATATCTATGAAGTTTTGTCACCTCAAAGGTATTGTGGGCTATTTACTTTTTTTGACTTTCGGATGGTAGTGAGTTATTTTCTATGTATTAATTTTAAAGCCTTATGATTAATAAAAACGTATATATAGAAATACGGAATGAAAATTAACAGGATGTGTAATAAAAGGGAAAATAGCCCCTTTTTACTGATCTAAGTGCAGTTCTTGATCTAATACCTATTTGAAGTACAGAAGTACAGTTTTTAAAAGAGATTGAGTATAAGTTTTAAATACTCATATTAATAAGGAAAAGAACCGCAGAAGAATGCAAAATTTTGAAGATTATATAAAATCAGGAATGTTAGAAGCTTACGTTTTAGGCCTTACAGATCCAAAGGAGACTTTGGAAGTTGAACAAATGGCAGCGGAGAACGAAGAAATCCTCGTGGAGATTAACCGGATAAGTGAAGATCTTGAGGGGTACCTGAAGGCAAATGCCGTTGCCCCGCCTGCAACAGCAAAGCCATTTTTAATGGCCACAATCGATTATACTAAAAGATTGGAAAAAGGCGAACAGCCAGCTTTTCCACCAGTCTTATATGAAGGATCTAACATAAAAGATTATGCAGAGTGGTTGCACCTGCCTGATATGATTTTACCTGCCGATTTCAGAGATATGCATGCTAAGATAATCGGTTATACACCTGACGTAATTACAGCTATTGTATGGCTAAAAGGTGTGTCGGTTGAGGAAATACATGATCATGAGGTCGAAAAATTTCTCATTGTAGAAGGTTCATGTGATATTACAGTGGGAGAGGAAGTTTACCAACTCGTTCCCGGAGATTATTTTTCCATTCCCCTTCATACACATCATACTGTTACGGTCTCGCCGGATGTTGTATGTAAAATAATATTGCAGCGCGTCGCAGCATAGTGTTTTCGTGCATCAGCTTAACTCCGCATACCATTATTGCTACTTACTTTCTTTTGAATGATTGTTAAGCCTGCATCTGTAGTTTGCAGAACCAATAATGCTCATAATGCAACTTCTCCATCACCTGCACTTGTAGTTTCTTTTCAAACAAAGGACAATTAACAACCAGCGTATGAAACTCTCCGTTTTCACCGCACGGGTCAATGCCCGATTGTTGGAGTTCGGTTATTAAATCAGGTGTAACGGTTTTGCCTAAAAATTTTTCTCCCATCACTTCGTTACAGCTAACAATAATAGTTTCAATTTGGCTTTCTAACATTTCATTTACTAATTGCAGCCGGTCCTGTTTCCAAAGTGGAAGGATGGCTTGCAATCCTGCTTCCTTACAAACTTTCTCTTCCCAATCTTTGTGAGCCTGTAAATCTATATCTCCAAACACAGCATGCGTTAGTTCAAACCGATCAGTTAGTTGTTTAAGCCCTTGTATAAACTTCAGTTCATAATCTTTCCAGCTACTTTCTATAAAATGAATGGGTATGCCCGCTGCAAAGGATTGTTCCTGCAAAATTGCTAATGGTATTCCATGGCTTCTCGAAATCCTTCCCTCTTCGTTTAAAACATTCAGTAAAACTTTGGGAACATATCCCTCTTTCATTGCCTGCATTAATGCAAAGCAACTGTCTTTGCCACCACTCCAGCTACATACGCTGTTCATTATAATAATAGTTTAGGGTTGTGATAAACTCACCACAAAGTTCACGAAGAGATGGAACACAAAGTTCACTAAGAATGGGTTAGACTTTTTGTGTTCAATCTGAAAAACTTTTTGCTCCTTGTGGAAAAGACTAAGTATAAATTAGAGGATCATTTTTTATTTACCAATTCACTTTCGTACCCTTCATCAATCAATAAATTTTTTCCATCTGCTGCCTGGGTGGCAAGTTCGTCGCAACGGTTATTAAACGCATTATCGGCGTGACCCTTCACCCACTTAAAAGTGATGTTATAATCTTTGGCAAGGCTGTGAAAACGCATCCAAAGGTCTTTGTTTTTTTTGCCACCCTTAAAGTCGGTGCGAACCCAATTATAGAGCCATCCTTCCTGTATCGCTTTTACTATATATTGACTATCGGTGTAGATGGTGAGGGAAATATTTTTTTTGGTGAGGCTCTCAAGGGCAGTTATAACGCCTAATAATTCCATGCGGTTGTTTGTTGTTAGACGGAAACCTGCAGCTAATTCTTTTCGTTTGGGTCCCCACATTAAAATTGCTCCATATCCTCCCGGTCCGGGATTACCGCGACTTGACCCGTCGGTATAAATAATTAATTCGTGCCCTTCTGCTGTCATGCTATAAAAAATATTCTCCTTTTAAATATAGAACTGCATGCCCGGCTATTATTACCCGTTCGCCTTTATGTTCGCAAAATAATTCTCCGCGCCTCGCAGATAATTGCCGTGCCGTAAGTGTTGATTTACCTAATTGTTGTGCCCAAAAAGGGATAAGGTTACAATGTGCTGAACCTGTAACAGGATCTTCGCCAATAACAGAATTGGGAACAAAAAAGCGCGAAACAAAATCAACCTCTTTACCTGGTGCAGTCACAATTACACCTATTGCGTCTACTTTATTTAAATAGTTATAATCAGGAATGATAGCACGTATCTGACTTTCGTCGTCGTACACTAAAAAATAATCTCTTGATTTAAACACCCCTGAAGGGGTCATATTCAAACCTTTTAAAAGAGCTTCAGGTGCCGTAGCAGATTGGGGTATCCGGGCTGGAAAGTTCAATTCAATCAGGTCACCTTTTTTAGTTACTTCCAAAGGGCCACTTTTGCAGGTAAAGCGAATATTATCAGCCGCATGATTTAAGTAATTAAAAATTACAAACGCCGAAGCTAAGGTTGCATGGCCGCATAGGTCAATCTCAAACTCTGGTGTGAACCACCGGATATGGTATTGTAAACCTTCTTTTACAAAAAATGCAGTTTCGCTTAAGTTGTTCTCAAAAGCAAGTTTTTGCATTGTTTCTTCGGGAAGCCATGTTTCTAAAGGACACACCGCAGCAGGGTTTCCTCCAAATAGTTTTGAAGTAAATGCATCAAGCTGGTATATGGGGTAGGAAGTCATTTTTTTAAGTCGTGGAGTTATTAAATCAATAAGTCATTAAGTTGAATAAAGAAGTGAACTTGCAAAACTACTAATCCTTAAAAGCTCACACCTGAAGTACACCAACCTTAAAATCAGGTATTACCGCATTGTTATTTGCTGCTGCAATTCCTTCTGAAATTACAAGGCGGGTATCTGCAGGATCAATTATTCCATCAACCCAAAGCCGGGCTGCAGCATAATAGGGAGTTGTTTGCCTCTCATACTGCGCTTTCAAATCGTTCAATAATTTTTCTTCACCTTCGGGCGAAAGCTGCTGTCCTTTTGCTTTCATGCCTGCAACCTGTATTTGTAACATTGTTTTGGCTGCCTGTCCACCACCCATTACGGCTATTTTAGCGCTTGGCCAGGCATAAATAAAGCGGGGATCGTAGGCCTTGCCACACATAGCATAATTACCGGCGCCAAAACTATTACCTACCACTATTGTAATTTTTGGAACCACTGAATTTGCAACAGCGTTCACCATTTTTGCTCCGTCTTTTATTATGCCTGCATGTTCGCTTCGGCTGCCTACCATAAAACCTGTTACATCATGTAGAAAAACTAATGGTATTTTCTTTTGATTACAATTCATTATAAAACGGGCAGCTTTATCGGCGCTGTCATTATAAATTACGCCGCCTATCTGTAATTCACCTTTCTTGTTTTTTGTCGTCTGCCGCTGATTCGCAACAATACCAACTGCCCACCCATCAATGCTGGCGTATCCGCATAATATAGTTTTACCATAATCCTGTTTAAATTGTTCGAACTCGCTGTTGTCGATAATTCGTTCAATTATTTCGAGCATATCGTAGGGTTTTACATTTCCTACGGGAAGTATTCCGTACAATTCTTCCGGTTTTTTTTGTGGTGGCCGCGGTTGAATTCGGTTAAACCCGGCGGCAGGAGTATGACCTAATTTTCCGATGATCTTTTTTACCTGATCGAGACATTCTTCTTCAGTTGAAAATTTATAATCTGCTATTCCGCTGATTTCTGTATGCGTTGCTGCTCCGCCCAACGTTTCTGCATCTACATCTTCGCCTACTGCAGCTTTAACTAAGTAAGGGCCGGCAAGAAAGATGCTTCCATTGCCTTCAACCATTAAAGTCTCATCGCTCATAATAGGCAGGTATGCACCACCGGCAACACATGCGCCCATTACTGCAGCTATCTGTGTAATACCCATTGCACTCATACGGGCATTGTTTCTAAAAATTCTTCCAAAATGTTCTTTATCAGGAAAAATTTCATCCTGCAGAGGTAAAAAAACACCGGCACTATCAACAAGGTAGATTACAGGTAAGTTATTTTCCATTGCAATTTCCTGCATACGCAAGTTCTTCTTGCCCGTGATAGGAAACCAGGCGCCTGCTTTCACGGTTTGATCATTTGCTACAATTACACATTGCCGTCCGCTAACGTAACCAATTCCCGCAACAGTACCTCCGGCAGGGCAGCCTCCATGCTCTTCATACATTTCAAAGCCGGCAAAAGCGCCTATTTCAATAAAGGGAACTTTTTGGTCAATTAAATAATCTATTCGTTGCCTTGCAGTTAGTTTATTTTTTTCTTTTTGCTTTTCTATTGCCTTTTTTCCCCCGCCTAATTTTATCGTTTCAATGTACTTGCTTACCTGGCTAACGGCAAGTTTCATCGAATCTTCATTTTTATTAAACTCCAAATTCATATGTTATCCTTAATTAACAAAGATAGGGGAGTAGTGCCTGAAAGAGGTTTTGGAGGAATTCGCAGATGCGGACAGTATTGAAAATTTAAAAGTATTAGTATTTAAAGAAGCTTTTATTGTTGACCCCACCTAAAGGTGGAAATATCTAAACCTGCAAGGTCTAAAATTCGATCAATAACAGTCGTTGCTGCTTCTTCAATAGTTGTAGGCTTACTATAAAAGGACGGAGTTGCGGGGCAGATAATTGCGCCGGCAAGGGTAGCAGTTTCCATGTTTTTTATGTGAACAAGACTATAGGGGGTTTCGCGAAGCATTAATATTAGTCTTCTTCTTTCCTTCAGTATTACATCAGCGGCACGTGTTATAAGGTCGCTGCTTATACCATTGCTAATGCGGCTTAAAGTTCCCATGCTGCAAGGCGATACCACCATAATATTATATTTACCTGAACCTGAAGCAAAAGGTGCATTAAAGTTGTTTTTTTCGAAAAAGTTGAAAGGATAATTTTTATAATCACTGTTTCCTAATTCAACCTGCCATATTTCTTTCGCGTTGTTACTCATTACCACACTTAGTTCTTCCCATTGATCTTTTAACCCTAACAACTTGTCGAGCAAAAGTTTGGGGTAAATAGCTCCGCTGGCGCCACTTATTGCAACTAAAATTTTATTGGTCATACAAACTCTGACTTTAATCAAGACAAAAGTAACGTGCAAAAGCTATAGTGTGTTTCGTATTATTAGAACTATTTGTAGGTTGAAAGCAGGCTTGAAAGTGAAAGAAGTACGTGAGACAGGAAGAATTTAAAGCTAATAGTATAAATCTTTTTAGAGGTATTAAAAATTTATTTTTTTCACCATGCAACTTTTTATAGTGAATTAGAATCTATGCCTATGGTTTTTCATAGAATATTGGATTAAAACGGGGCTGGATTTCTATCCTGGCCCTTTTTTATTTGTTTGAACCGGGATTTATAGGATTTTGGGGATTGTCGGGAAGTCAATAAGTCATTGGGGGTCATTGGGTCAACAAGCAGGATATTGAAAATTGAATATTGATATTTGAATATTAAGAGTTTGTCTTAACATTAAAAATTGAATATCGAGAATTGAACATTGAGTGTCCGTCTTCACATTGAAAATTGAATAATGAGAATTGAATATTTGTCTTCGCACTAAGAATTGAACACTGAAAGAATGAAATATTCATAGTTTGTCTTCTCTTACATAAGAAGCAGGCCTACCTCGAACGTGCTAACAAAACTTTGGACTTCCGGTTATAAGTTTTTAAAAATAAAATCAGTCATTTTTTTATAGATATGGTAAGTGGTGTTACCACCTGAGATACTATGATTTTTATTTGGATAATAACCGCTCTCAAATTCAATATTGTTTTCTATCATTTTATCAATCATCATTGTAGAATTTTGAAAATGTACATTATCATCAGCCGTACCATGAATGATTAAAAATTTACCTTTTATCTTGTCAGTGAAGTTTAAAGGAGAGTTCTCATCGTATCCTTCAGGGTTTTCCTGCGGTGTGCGCATAAATCTCTCAGTATAAATATTGTCGTAAAACCGCCAACTCGTAACTGGCGCCACAGCTACTGCTGCTTTAAATACCTCTGCACCTTTGGTAATTGCCAAGCTGCTCATGAAACCGCCATAACTCCAGCCCCAGTGACCTATCCTGTTTCTGTCAATAAAAGATTGATTGCCTAAATATTTTGCGGCATCGATCTGGTCTTCAATTTCGAGCTGGCCTAAACGCAGGTAAGTTTTCTTCTTAAAAGCTTCTCCTCTAAAACCGGTTCCTGTATTATCTATACTAACAATTATATACCCGTTCTGTGCAAGGTATTGATGCCAGAAACTTGTCGTTCCCCATTTATTGGTTACCTGCTGGCTTCCCGGGCCCCCATAATTACAAAAGAGCACAGGGTATTTTTTAGTGCTGTCAAAATTAGCCGGCTTCAACATCCAGCCGTTTAAGGTATCTCCTTTGCTGTTAGGCACTTTAATAAACGCTGTTTTTCCTAATGCATATTCATCTAATCTTCTTTTTAAAGCAGCATTGTCTTTAAGTATTTTAACCTGAGTGCCGGTAATATTGTAAATGGCAATTTGTGGCGGGTTATTAATGTCAGAATAAGTATCTACATAATAAGTAAGATCGTTGTTCATATCGATAACATGAAAGCCAGCGCCTTTTGTAATTTGTTTAGGTGCAGTATTACTGCTGTTGTAGGTTATTGAAAACAATTGTCGGTCCATCGGAGAGTAGGCAGCAGTATAATAAACTATTTGTTTCTTTTCGTCAACACCCAAAACATTATCCACGTCGTAACTGCCCTTTGTAAGCTGCGCCTGCAACGTTCCGTTCATCTGGTAGAGGTAGATCTGTTTATAGCCATCTCTTTCGCTTGTGGTTATATAGTGTTTCCCATCGACTAAAAATTTCAGGTCATCATTTATTTCTACATAATACTTATTTGTTTCATCATACATAACAGAAGTATTACCGGTGTTAGCATCTGCAACCAACCAACGCAAATGATTTTGTAAGCGGTTTAACCATGCAACAGCCAGTTTGTTATTGTCTTCTGTCCATTTAATTCGTGGTATATAAATATCATTTTCTTTACCTGTATTTACAGTTACGTCTTTGCCTGTTGCTACATTATATATGTGTACTGATATAGCAGAATTTGCCTCACCTGCCTTAGGGTATTTATAGCTGTATTGGGTTGGATAAAGCTGATTAAACATTGTTATGCTATACTCAGGCACCTTAGTTTCGTTAAACTTGTAATATGCCAGGTAAGTACCATTCTTACTCCATTGAAAAGCCCGCGAAAACTCGAACTCTTCTTCGTACACCCAATCCGCATTCCCGTTAATTATTTTGTTCCAGGTACCATCTTTAGTAACCTGTGTTGTTTTTCCGCTTCTTATATCTTTATAGTAGAGATTGTTGTTTTTTACAAAAGCGACTTTAGAAGCATCAGGAGAATAAGTTGCATGGAGAATTTTATCATTATCTATTTTGACATTTTTCTTTGTTGTAACATCATAAGCGTATACAAAAGCTTTGCTGCTGCGCCGATATATCTTCTCACGTTGGCTAAAGATCAAAAGCTTCTTTTCATCATTATTCCATTCTATATCGGTTAATGATAAATCATGTCCTTTGTCATCTTTTATATCCCTTGCTTTTACAATGGTTTCAATTGTTTCACCTGTAAGAAAGTTATTCTTAAGCAAACCTTCTTCTGTAGTTTCGGAATAAAATTTTCCGTTCTGCATGCTTCTGAACCCAGGAACATTTTCTGAACGAAAAGTTCCAAGCTTATAAATATCATCGAAAGAGATTTGTTTTTTCTGTGCAACAACAAAAAGAGGCAACAATAAAATAAATGCGAACACTGTTCTTTTCATCGAGATTTCATTAAGGGCTAAATGTAAAGATTAATGAAGAATGATAAGTGCAGGATGAAGAAGAAGTACAGGTCTTGCTCTTATAAATGAGGCGGAAAAGTAAATGTTTAACAATGGGTAGTGCAAGGTTTCTGTTTGCAAAAATTCTGATAGGTTAAAGTTTGTTACAAGAGAGATCTAAATACCCTGTAACTTAATTATGCCCGTTCCATTGCCTTTCTCACTTCAGCAAGAAACAATGGTACTTTAATTTTTGGATCACCGGCGCCAAGTGTTTCTATGGGTACATAACCACGATAACCGGATGCTTTGATGAGCTCTATTACTTTGTTCAGGTCTGTTTTTACCTCGGCTTCATTTATATACATGTTCTCTTTCAGTTGCCAGTTAACTGCATACTTTGCTGTTTGTTCAATCTGCTTATATGGATCGCCGCTTCTGTAGCTGCCTATATCAAGTACAAGTCCAAACCAATCTGAGTTTACAGCCTCAATAATCTTTTGTGCCTGATCTGCAGTTTTAATAAAATCATTGTGATTTTGAATAGCCACAATTACGCCATGCTGTCTACCATAAGCAACACATTCATTAATGTCTTTAATCATCCATGTCATAACCTGTTCCCATGAATACCCGGGAGGCAGTTGGCTTCCTGAAAAAATTCTTATTACCGGGGCGCCTAATTTCTGTGCAACCTCAATCCATTTCTTCACCAGGGCAATATCTTCTTTTCTTTTGTTTTCATCAGCATTTGAAAAATCATTTCTTACACCTGTGCCGCTTATATCAAGGCCTAGAAGAAAAGCTTTTCGTTTGAGGGCATATATATAATCATCAGGCGGAACATTTGGATAACCCGGAAAATAATAACTGGTAAGGTCAACAGCATCAAAATTATTGAGGGCACAAAAATCTAGCAGATCATCTAACGTTATACTTTTATTTCGCAATGGTTCATTAAAAGAAAATGCATTCAGGCTAATCTTTAAATTTGAGCCTCCCGGCCCTGGTATTTTATTCTGTGATTTTGCCGGCCCTAAGTCTAATAAAATTCCAGTAGTAGTGAGTGCGGGAGTAGCTAATAAAGTCTTCAAAAAGCTTCTCCGTTTAATATTACTTTTCATACAAAGGAAGATGTAAGTGAAATTATAGCTTAAATATAAATTGATTGCAGTTTATGGAGCTTCTAAATGTTTAAGCCGTTTAATGTGCCAATAAAACTGAATACCCCAGTTCTTTCAAATGACCGTTAACTTCCAAAAATCCTATAATCCCGGTTCAGACACACAAAAGAGGCCTACCAACGGTAAGCCTCTCTTTAAAAGATAAGATTTATAAGATCATACTAATACCCGTACAATTTTTCATAATATTCATCAGCCATCCGGTTACTGTCAAATTGAAAGCGTACATCTCTCATTCCGTTCTTTACTATTTGTCTCCATGTGTCGTGGTCTTCGTAATATAGAGGAAGGATTTCACCTTCAAGGATTTTGTAAATCTGGTCAAGGTCATATTGATCCTGTTCCTGTACATGCATATTTTCGTAATCTGCCTGAGGAACAACAAATCCATTATTCCCGTGATTAATAAATTCAGGTATCCATCCATCATCTGTACTAAAGTTAACCGCGCCGTTCATAGCAGCAGTCATGCCACTTGTTCCTGATGCCTCTCTTGGTACCCGGGGATTATTTAACCAGATATCAGCAGATTGTTTAAGGCGTTTACTCAATCCAAGTTCATAACCTATTAATACCGCTATATTTTTATACCCTTTACTAAGGTGCACCAGATGATTAAAGTCGGAGATGGCCGGATAATCAAGAGGATAAGGCTTACCTGCCCATATAATCTGCACCGGGTAATCAGTATGGCTTGTTAGCTTAATAAATTTTTCAGTATCTCTTGTAATTAAATCTGCTCTTTTATAACCGGCAAAACGACGGGCCCAAACAATGGTTAAAACATTAGGGTTGAAAATTTTTCCGGTTTGATCTGCAACAATTTCAAAGGCACGCTTTTTCAGGTATTTTTTTCTGTCGTCAAACCCGGTGTCGTTCCCTTCTTCTTTATAATTATATAATTGCTTATCGGCCCAATATTTCCAGTTTTGCGCATTGGTGATCGAGAGAATAGGACAAATATTTGTGTAGTTACTCCACATTTTCCGGCTAACCTCACCATGAAGCCTCGAAACTCCGTTCGCAATTTTAGCAAGCCGCAATGCAACAAGGGAGTGATTGAACTGGTCGTCATGAAGGCCCGTCAATTTCCTTGTTTCATCTAAACTTAATCCGCAGAAATAACTCATTTTATGACATAAGTAAATATCATGTTTTTCGTTACCTGCTTCTTCAGGAGTATGAGTTGTAAATACAAGGTGCTCCCGTAACGTCTCTATGCTCTTAAACTTGTTTAACAGGTAGAACGCTGCTGAAACCCCGTGAGCTTCATTTAAATGATACTTGTCTGGGTTAAAATTAAGTTCGTCCATCAATTTTGCTCCGCCTACTCCCAACAATATAAACTGGGCTAATTTTGTTGCAACGTTGCCATCGTACAGTCGGTGAGAAATAGTTTGGCTTACGTAATCGTTCTCGGGAAGATCGGTACTTAATAAAAACAGCGGAGCGCTGTTGAAAACGGTTGGCGGTAAATAATACGCCTTAACCCAAATGGGGGCTTCGTGTATTAATATCTGGTATTTAATGTCTGTGTCTTCGAGGTAGCTGTAGATTTTTTCCATCCAGTTAACCCCAAGGCTTTGGTCCTGGTTACGTACCTGGTCGTAATAACCATACTTCCATAAAATACCAACACCTACTAAATTTTGACGCAATTCAAACGCACTGCGTAAATGCGATCCTGCTAAGAATCCGAGGCCGCCACTATATATCTTTAAAGGTTGATGAATAGCAAATTCCATTGAAAAATAAGCGACACGCTTAGAATAACGCTCTTCTATTGGATATGGGACATGATAATTTCTAAAGTTCATTATTTTTATTTTGGTTCAAAACGGCTGCAATATATATGGAATATATTAAACGATTTTTTTTGCACCGGTTAAGCAATTGAATTATAGTTTATAAAAGGAAGATTGGTTGACTTTAGATATGGTAAATGAAGAGCTTTTTATTTCTTCCGAGTAGTTGGTTTGGGCTCTTTTTTCTTTGTATATGTATCGTTGAAAAAGCATTTTATTCCACGGCGGTTTCCGCAACTTCCGTTTTCTTTCACATTAACCTGGTTACCTTTAAAACTTAGGTCAATACCACATGGATCG
>MWYU01000075.1 GCA_002050375.1 Chitinophagales bacterium 62-2 | reverse complement strand
CTAGTGTGGAACTAAATACCTAACCTGCAACAAAAAATCCAACTACCTTTCGGCAGTTGGATTTTAGAATTTTCGGCGAATTTGAAATTTAAATTACTACGTTTATATAGTTTATAGTTTTACAATTTGTTTTGTAACAATCATATTTTCGGAAGCAATCTGTATTAAATAAGTTCCGCTAACCAATTTGGAAATATCCATTTGAAATACCCGGTTAGAAGTGGTTGTGTTTATCTTTTTTAGTACAATACCAGATACCGATAAAACAGTTATTTTTAATTCTTTATTATTTTGGAGTCCTTTGGTAGAAACAGATATTGTATTACTTGCCGGATTAGGGCCTACTTTTACACTTACAGGCTCCGTATAGTTTCCAGGGTTACCAATTCCAGGAGCTATTGCTAAAGCAGAATTAATTGTAGGATTTTGTGTTTCTACTACCTGCTCAACCTTAAAATCTTCAAAACTAAAAGTTACCGGTGTAGCAGCACTTCTATGAGTGGCAAAAATACCTGCGAAGGTAATATTGTTAGTTGCCCCATCATTTAGGGTTTTACCGGAAGTAAAACTTTGGGGAATGGTTAATGATCCTACGCTTACTTCAGTTGCTCCATTGATGCTATAAAATCCTTCGATAGTATTTGTATTTTTATTTACTACAAATTTCAAATCAATCAGGCTGCTGCTTAAAACCATAGAAGGGGAACAGTTAACGTCAGTACTATCTGACATGGCAGCTATCTCCTTTCTCATTTCTACTTTACTGTATCCGCGTCCTGTTGAAACCACCACAAGTTTTACATAATTATCTTCATCAAGACCAAACCAAAGGCCTGCTTGCTCAGATTTGCCAGTACCGGCATTGGGTTGTACCAGCTTGGTTTGAATAAAAAATTTAGAGGGTGCAACAAACCCTGTACCTAAAGCATTTACCTGGGAATTGGTTATAGCGCTTTGAGCCGGATTCAAATAGCTTATTCCTGCTGTAGTGGTTATAATAAGCTTATTTTCTAAAATTTCTAATTTTGAAGGTTCGTACCCGGGAATATTTAAGAAGGTAGGAGTAGCTAATGGAGCGGACGGCTTATCAACCATCATAAATCCGGTTGTTAGTCCGCTTTTATCCTTTAAACCCTCTTCACTTCCATTGAAAGTTATGGTCAAAGGCAAATTTTTAACTAATGCCGGGCAACTAAAGGAGCTTATAGGAGAACATTGCTGGGCTAAAGCCGTGTCGTTAGGAGCGTATAAAGAGACATTAACAGCAGAAGAGGAAGTTACCAGCGAACCGTTATCAGTAGCTTTTGCTGTAAGCGAATAATTTCCTGTAGGAACACTATTTAATGTAAAGGTATATGGGCTTGTGCTGTCAGATCCTAACAGCTCAGAGCCATTATAGAAATCCACTTTGCTTATAGAACCATCGGCATCAGCAGCAGCAGCACTGATAGTGATAGCAGAAGGTGATGCAAAAGTTGAATTATTAACCGGAGTAGTGATACTTACCGTAGGTGCAACGTTCGGAGCATATAGGGAAATACCAGCAACTGAAGAAGAAGCCACCAGCGAACCGTTATCAGTGGCTTTTGCTGTAAGCGAATAATCTCCGGGTGCAACATTATTCCAGGTAAAAGTGTAAGGGCTTGTATTATCAGAACCAAGTAATGTGGTGCCATTATAGAACTCAACTTTAGTTACTGTGCCATCTTCATCTGTAGCCGTGGCGCTGATAGCGATGGTTGCTGGTGAAGCAAACGTTGTATTAGTAACAGGGCTTGTAATATTTACAACAGGGCTTTTATTTGCAGAAGTTGTAGTTCCTCCACTTTTGATCAATATTGCTGATTCATAAGGCTTAAGAGTAATACTGTTTGAATATTTGGTATTCTTAACATCAACATAACTGCCAATTAAAGAAACCGTCTTGTTTAATTTACTGGCATTGTAC
>MWYU01000225.1 GCA_002050375.1 Chitinophagales bacterium 62-2 | reverse complement strand
GTTTTAGTGTTTGGATCCCATGTACCTTCCATTTGCATAATGCCACTGCCCATATTATCAACCCATGAACTCATAAAAACCTTTTTGGCATTATCATAACCCATCAGGCTCATACCTTCAAAAAGACATTCCATTAAAACTGCCCGTATGCATACTTTGCTGATAACGACCACCCATTATCATTTTATTAACGGCAGTCGCATTACTTTTAGTGGGAGGTGCACCGGGTGCCATCCACATAGTCATATCTTCATTCCATTCTCCATCAGATTCTGCCAGCATTTTATGTACATCACCCGGAGTCATGTTAGTCATCCATGCTTTCATGGAAGCTTCGTCCTGGGCGCTTAACGGTTTGGTGGCTATTATTAGATATAGTGTGAAGAGTACTACTATCATCTTTTTCATGATAAAGTTTTCATAAGGTTAAAAAAAGTTTGCAGAATAAAAATAAAAACTAAATATTTATTACCAAGAATAGAAAAAGTAAAACAAATAATTAATGGGTAAGCATCATTCAATTTTATACTAACCGATCTGAGCATTTAATACATTTTCTATCCGCTGATGTAAGGTCTCATAGTCAGTATAACCTCTTGCCATTAAATGAAATTTAGATTCGTTTAATTGTAGTAATACTGCCGGGTAACCTGTTACCTGTAATTGCCTGCATAAAGAAAATTCATAGTGAGCTTTTTCTTTATATTCTTCTTCATGCAGCATGCCATAAAAATCTTCCGGTGGTAGATTGTATTTCTCAAGAAGATGACGATAAGCCTCGTCATCAGTAAGGTCTCTTCCTTCGAAATGTAATGCATATTGAAGGTCGGTAGCAAAGCTTACCTGCTGATCGGGATAATATTCTTTAAATATACATAGTGCTATAGCAGGCTTTTCCGAATTTCGGTACCAATCACTTTGGTCAGGATGTTTGATATGCCATAAATAATTTTCTCCGAATTTAGCGCCGGTTAATTCCTCAACATTCTTGTACGCCTTGCTTATGTAGCCTGCTGTAGCTCCGATATGAACTGGCTCTACCGGTAATATCATCCCACCGGAAAGAACTTCTATTTCCAGGCGATCCTTATATTCAGAATTTATCTTTTTCATTACCTGGCTAAAGCCATAACACCAGCCGCAGTATGCATCATAACAATATATTAAAGTCATTTTTGAATTTTATATTCCTGATTTGGAATTTCCAAATTTCCGATTCCCAGTTGGATTATTATCTTTTGCAACTGCTAAGCTGTTGAAGGGGTGCATCCCAAATTGTCGTTTTCTAAAAAATAGTTGAAATTTGGAAAACCAATATTTATTACCATGACTAAAGAAGAATATGTTGCCTTAGCATCCGAAAAATATGATGAATTGCAAGCCCTCAACAAAATCGATAATTTTTATGACTACGAAAAAGAGTTTGAGAAACTTTTAAAAGAGCTTGGTCGAACGCTTTTTGAAAAAAACTTAAGTGAATTATCCGCCGACAGGCGTAAAAAAAAACACTCACGAAATTCGGATACATTGAAATAAACAACCAGCATCAGTTTAGCAAAGGCATCAACGGTTTTCAAATAAGCCCCTTATTGCAAGAATTGCTGGTGTATTTTGGACAGTTGAAATGTTATAAAAAATGTCGTGAAATTTTAGAGAAAACTATCGGGATAGAAGTAGGTCATTCACAAGTACACCGGGTAGCTGACACCTGCGGAAAAGAACTTGAAAAAACGATTTCAACAACAAGAACATTGCCTCCCTTAAAATCTGAAGAAGTGCTGTATGCCGAGGTGGATGGCTCTATGATATTTACCCGTCAACTTTCCTCTCCTTTAAATTTTTTAACCTCTTCCGTAAGCTTTGGCAATACCTCAAAAACATCACCGATAACACCGTAATCTGCGGCTTTAAAAAACGGAGCTTCGGCATCCTTATTAATTACTACAATTACC
>MWYU01000124.1 GCA_002050375.1 Chitinophagales bacterium 62-2 | reverse complement strand
TATAGAACCTCTTGGAAAACTTTTAGTAACTACTGCGCCCGCAGCTTGTGCGCCAAATTGACCAAGTCCGGAAAGAGTATCTAAAAGGATGGATAAAGGGAGGGATACCATGCCAACAATAATAAAAAACCTGCTGAAATTTTTAATTAATATTTGTACGTTCTTCTTAACGGGATACTTCATTGCTGCTAATATGCCATGAGCTAAGGCTGCATGACCTAAAACATAATATTGCTGACATGCAGCAACTGTTTGTGGGGTTGCTTTATTAATTGCATTGTATGTTCCGGTGTAAGAAAAATAAGTATACCCAATTGAGTCGAGAAAATAAAACATAGAGGTGCAGGCCATATAACCGGCAAAAATAGCCTGCACTAAAAATAAAGGCCTTAAAACTTGCTGATTGATTGGAATGTCAGTTGGTAAGGGTTTAATCATTCCACTCATTGACATATAAAATATCAGAAAAGATCCTATCCATGCTACAAGAAAAGATGTTTGCGCATGGGGAATAGCTATTGAAATTATCCAGGGAATGTATAAATATATAAATTAAAATTCATGTTTTAAATTTCACTTAAAATGTCACCCCATCTGTTGCCGTATGCGTTCCATGAGAAATACTCATTAGCCTTACTACTTGCCCTTCTTCCCATTAATTCTATGGCCTCTTGATTCTGATAAAAATACTTTAAAGCATTGTACAGCTGATTTTTGTTACCCGGCTGTATAACAAATCCCTCTTTACCTTCTGTTATTATCTCTGTTGCCCCGGAATTTGTTGTACCAATAATTGGTAATCCGCAAGCTGCTGCTTCGATTTGAACCAACGCTAATCCCTCAAAAAAACTGGGAAAAACAAAAACATCAGCATCATTGTATAATTCCTGCCGCTTATCAGGAACTACTTTACCAATCTGTTTTACGCCTTTAGGTAAGGTATAATTTATTGGTAAATGTCCAGTGCCTGCTATTGTTAAAGACGTATTTGGAAATTTTTTATAAAATTCTTCCCAGGTCTCAAGCAAGAAAGGAAGACCTTTTCGAGCGTTTAAACCTCCAAAAAAAAGGAAGTTTACATCCTGCCTTTTTATTTGTTTTAATGTCGGTTTAAAAAAAGATACATTGGTCCCAAAAGGATTAATAGTTATTTTATCTTCTGCAATACCGTTTTCTATATAAGTTTTTAAAACAAACTCACTTGGAACTACAATTTTATTTGCTAACTCCATCTCCTGTCTTTCAAGGTCAATCAAAAACTTATTCTTTAAAGTAAAGCTTTCCGACCATTGGGGATATAAAATTGAAAGTCTTTTATATATTTTTTGCTTACTATTCGGGTGCCCAATGCTGACGTCTAAAATGAATTTCTTTCCTAATTTCTTACATCTTTCCGCCAAAATCCAGGAACTTGTATCAAATCCTATTACAACATCTGCATTTCTAATAGTTTCATTACTTATTGCTAATTGAAAGCATTTATTTCTTTTGTAAAAGATTGATTCATGAGATTTAGAAAATTTTGTCCTTTGAAAAGAAACTAAATCTAACAAACGATTCTGGATTATTTTATTAGAAGGAACTCCCCACAAAATTCTTCCTGATACTCTTTGCTTAATACTCTTTGGACTAATGTTATAAATTTTGTGTAACACGCTTTTTTCAGGTATGGTAAACCCGGTACTGAACTTATACAACATGCCTAACCGCTCCAACTGCGACGCAAGATGATAGGAATGTTGCGTTCCCGGATGCGCAACAAAAACTTTCAAAATTTTAATATTTTAATTTACCCTCAAAAAAGGTAACAAGCCAAACTATGAAATTCTTCACAAAGACTATATTTAAAGGGATTGCATCTCTCCAATAAAAAGTAGTATTAGGATTTATCTTAGTTGTGAAAATTTTAAAAACCCTTTAATACTTACTTGCTTGCGATAGGTTTTTGAAGTG
>MWYU01000150.1 GCA_002050375.1 Chitinophagales bacterium 62-2 | reverse complement strand
AACACCTGTCAGGTAGATGAGTTATGAAACCCGTTGGTGCGAAAAGCAGAATAGGAACCTCTTTTTGAATTTTGATAATTCCTTGTGCTTTGTTATAAGAATGGCTGATAGCAACTGTTTGACCTATGCTAATAGGTGCACAATATGGTACTACTCGCATCTAATTTTTTTAAATTGCCTCCTTCAGTGTTTGTTGCTTATTATAGTTATTTACCCACTCGGTTATATCACTAAGAGTGGAGCTATAGCACATGGGTAATTCAATTAAAGGGTTTTCCAATCCCGTTTTCGCTTTCACATAAAGAGCTATTAAATCTTCCAGTTTAAATAAGCTTAGCTCCGTAGTTAACTGATTATTTTTAGTTAGTTCCATCTCTCTTTTTTTTCTACTTAATATTTAGAACATTAAACATATATTTTAAAGAGTGCTAATAAAATAGCTTTTATACTTCTATTTAACCTCATTGACCCCAAGTTATTTTCAACCGTCTCAATAACAAGAGGGTTCATCGATAGGAAATTAGTCTTTGAAATACATCATAATTGTGTTTTCAAGATTAATGCCGCAAGCCGCTTTAACGCTTTAATTAAAAAAAGTTGAACATCTACCGATACTTATGATCTTTTCCCAAATAATACAGCAAGCCTTTGACAGGGAGCAGGCAATTACCTATTGCATGGATAATTCGATGCAAATAAGGCGGGGCAAAAAGGAAACAAACTTCCAATAATGCAACGGTTTCTATAAATCGATTGTCAGGCAAAAAAATCGCTAATGAAATGGAAAAATCTATTTTAAGTCGGGTCTAAAGGCGGTCGGTTAGATGGCTTATACTTATTTATTGTGGAAAGTCAAAGAATTATAAGCTGTATAGAAGTTTGTAATGGAGTCGAAATAAAGCACCTCTAGAAAAACAGGAAAACATCTTCCGATATAAAGGCAGTTATTAATTTTCTCGCCTTTTATATAACTCGTCTTAAATCCGCTCTATTCCATTTAATAGACCTAAATACTAACATTTACGTAGGTGTTACTCTTCACGTAGATATTGGTAATACTTGGTTATGGACAGTCAACGGGTAAATCAAAATGGTGTAAGCACATTAACAGTAATTGAAAAGGTAGGGGTGCTGACATCGTATGTATTGCAAACGGGACTTACCACATTTACCAAGCCCCCCGTTAATTAAGAATTACAAGTACCAAGCTCCTGACAAGATTTATTATTAATCTTCCCTTAGGAAAAAAGGTTAGCTTGAACGGATGCAGCTGTCTTTGTTTCTTTTACCACAGGGATAGATAAGATTTCATTCAAGTTTATTTCTGGCAACTCATCATAGCGAAAGGGTTCAGTTGGGTTTAAAGCAGTTTTAAAGTCCTTAGGTATTGTATAAGCTTTCATTGTCCCTGCAGAAATCTTATACGTTGCTATTTCAGTAATTCGTTGTTCAGATAACCCGTCACTTATCCATTCTGCAGCCAAGTGTTCTGGAAGTATAACAGGCATTCTATTTTTTGAGTTATGTACCTGGGCCATTAATTCATTTGCATTTGTGGTGATCATCGCACAAGTATCAACAGTTTCACCACTGTCCTTATCTGTCCAACTTTGCCATATTCCAGCAATATAAAATAACTCTTGCTCCTTCAATCCTACATGGTAGGGATACTTAACTGTCTGCTTTAATGGCTGTCCTTTCTTGCCAATAGCAAGCATGTGCCTCCACTCAAAAAAACCAGTTGAAAGAAATAAGCATCTACGGTGTAGACCTGCTTGACGATACATTTTCTCCCTTCCTGTCACAGGATCTATTTGTAACAGTTCTTCTCCTTTTGCATTAAGTGTAGACAAGGGAGGATTAAACTTGCCACTAGCATCTTTATACCCAAATCTCATTTTTTCTACGCCAGCTCTATTCCTGACATTGTCTGGTATAAAGCCCCATTCCATTTTTAC
>MWYU01000115.1 GCA_002050375.1 Chitinophagales bacterium 62-2 | reverse complement strand
TAATAAACAGGAAGCACTTTTAATAGCAGATGACATAAAAGAGAACGAACAAAAAATAAATCATCACGGCAAACGTGCTGATGCTATTGTCAAAGGCATGCTGCAACATTCAAGAGCAAGCACAGGTAAAAAAGAACCAACAGATATAAATGCTTTGGCTGATGAATATTTACGGTTAAGCTATCATGGGCTTAGAGCTAAAGACAAAGATTTCAATGCAAACTTTAAAACAGATTTTGATGAAAGCATTGGTAAGATAGAAGTTGTTCCGCAGGATATAGGCAGAGTGTTATTAAACTTATACAACAATGCATTTTATGCTGTAAATGAAAAGAAGAAACAACTGAATGGAACCTATCAACCAACAGTTGAAGTAAGTACAAAAAGAGTAGGCAACAAAGTTGAAATCTCTGTTAAGGATAATGGATCAGGCATTCCACAAAAATCATTGGACAAAATTTTTCAACCCTTCTTCACTACTAAACCAACAGGCCAGGGAACGGGATTAGGCTTATCATTGAGTTATGATATTATTAAAGCACACGGCGGAGAGTTGAAAGTGGAAACAAAAGAAGGTGAGGGAGCAGAGTTTATTATTATCCTTTCAATTTAAGCCTACAATGAAACTATTCTACATTATAATGCTTCTTTTAACTTCGGTCTTACCAGCGGCCCATGGGCAGGTAAGTGAAACTGATAGTCTTAAAAAGTTATTATCACAAACCCGGCAAGACACAACACGGGTATTACTGCTTAATGAGCTAACGTTCCGCTATGCATTTTTTAAATCAGATACAGCTTTAATACTGGGGCAGCAGTCCATCGATTTAGCGCAGAAGCTGCAATTTTCAAAAGGAGAAATACGGGCATTACTCAGTCATGCTAACGTTCTGCGTATACGTGGGGAGTTTCCTCAAGCCTTAGAGGAACTGTTAAGAGCAATGCAACTAAGCAAAGAAACCTATAACTACGAGGAGGAAGCAAATTGTCTAATATATATTGCTGCTATCTATTTAGATTTAGGGGAAAACCGGCAAGCCCTAAAATATCTCTCTCAGTCAAAGAAAATTTATGAGCGGATTTCAAAGCAAATGCTTACAATAGGCCTAACTCGCATAGGCATGGCTTACGAGAAATTGAACTTATTAGACTCGGCATTATATTTTCAAGAATTAGCTCATACAGCACGTATACCCGGATCACTTCACGCTCAGGCAGTAGTATTAGTAAGCCTCGGTACTATTTACAACAGATTAGGAAATAGAAGCCAGGCCTTGCACTACTATCAGCAAGCAGTTCAACTTGCCTTTAATTTCGGAGATATCGTTAATGGAACAAGGTCGCAATATCAAATAGCGGAGTTATATTATAATTTGAATAAGCTTGATTCGAGTTTTCATTATGCGCAATTAAGTTTTGTAAATGCTAAAAAGTCAGCACGAATATTAACCCTGTTAAACGCCAGTAGTTTACTTTCAAAACTTTATAAGGCAAAGGGTAGCATGGATAGCGCATATCATTATCAGCAAATAGCGATGTCAGTAAAAGACAGTTTGTTTGGTGCTGAAAAATTTCAAAAGCTTCAGCTACTCAACCTTACCGAACAGCAACGGGTGCAGCAGATTGAACAACGTCAGAAAGAAATTCAGCAGGAACAGGAACGGTATAAAAATAGAATAAGCACCTATGCTTTACTTTCCGTAGTAGGCGTGTTTTTATTACTGGCAATTATTCTTTACCGAAACAATCGGCAAAAACAAAATGCGAATGCTTTGCTTCAATATCAAAAAGATGAGATACAAAAAAACCTTGCAGAACTGAAAGCAGCCCAAACACAACTTATTCAATCAGAGAAAATGGCTTCACTTGGTGAGCTTACAGCAGGTATAGCGCATGAAATTCAAAACCCTCTAAACTTTGTCAACAATTTTTCAGAAGTCAATACGGAATTACTTGGAG
>MWYU01000008.1 GCA_002050375.1 Chitinophagales bacterium 62-2 | reverse complement strand
GATGATTGACGCATCTCATAATGTAAAAGATCCCTTAGAAGATTTGCTGCAATCAGTTGAAGCGATAATGATTGCTTATGCACAAGCTTTATTGGTTGATACAAATGCCCTTGAAGCTGCAAGGGCGGAAAATGACCAATAGCCCCCCTGCCCCCCGAAGGGGGGTTCTTTGTAAGATCACTATTAGAGCAAAGACCTCTTAATATTGGAGCTAATTGCGCAGCTTTTTTAAGCCGTTCTTCTCTTGGTAATGCCTGAATTTTTTCACCCCCAAAGGTTTCGTTTTTCACCCCCCTTTGGGGGGCAGGGGGGCTTTCAATATATTCCGCACAACGCTCAATTACTTCGAGAGTGTTTATGTACGATTCGTAAGCTGTATCACCCCATGTAAATAAGCCATGAGAGCCAAGCATAATACCTCTTATACCGGGATTATAATCAAGGCATTCTTTTAACTTGAGGCCAAGATCGAACCCTGGTTTTTGCCATTCAACCCAACCAATGGTTCCGTTAAAAAGCTCCTCTGTTATTTTTTTGCCATCCTTTGCTGCAGCAATGGCTATTGCCGCGTCAGGATGTAAATGATCAATGTGCCTGAAAGGCAAAAAGCCGTGCAGAGGCGTATCTATAGACGGGGCTTTTGATGACAGATCGTAAATACAATGGTTGAACAATTCTACCATTTCATCTTCGTGCTCAATGCCACGATAAATATTTTTTAAACCTTGCAGCTTGTTAACATATAAAGCTGCCAGTCCGCTTCTTTTTAAAGTGCCTAAATCACCACCGGATCCTTTCACCCACATCACTTCAGTTTCGTCGCCCGTTAAAGGGTTTTTTGCCATTGCTTTGCAGGAGGTATTTCCACCTCCGTAATTGGTAAGGCGAAGATCAGCGCCCAACAAGTTAGACCTGTATATTAGTAAAGCAACTTCATCGCCTGCCAGTTCTGCGGCTTTGGCTTCATCCCACAAATAGCTTACATGCTTAAACCCCCCAGCACCTAAAGGGGAGTTGGAGCGAATGCCCCCAACCCCTGAAGGGGAGCTATCGGAGCGAATATCGGAGCGGACAAATGTTTCATTTCCCATAATTCATTTTTTAAAAATTAAATACGAACTTTTTTCAGTCTGTCCTTTGCCAGGAGAGATTTCTACTCCCCTTTAAGGGTTGGGGTTATTTTATAGAGTTACCAAATCCCACAATAAGTACAGATAAAATAATAATTGCTATGCCAACTATTACCGTTGTAAATGTTTTTTTGGCCACACCCTTCCATTCTTTTACGGCAATGCCCCAAAAGTTTGCGACCAAAATAATAAATGCCATGTGTAATATCCATGAGCTTGCCCCATTACCTAATTTGCTTTCGCCCATGCCATAAAAGAAAAATTGCAGAAACCACGTTAATCCGGCTAATGCCGAAAAAAGATAGTTTGACAGTAAGGGCGTATTCTTGTTTGTATAGTCTCCAAAAGTTTTATTGCGGGCATTTAAGATCATACACCAAATAAGGTTTGTAGTTAAGCCGCCCCATAAAATAATTATATAAGTTACATTATTTTGAAAAAGGAATTCACCCTGCGCAGGGTGAACAGCCTTCCATAGATCATTCGCTTTATTAGCCATGTCTTTTCCGGCATCGATACCAAAAGCAAAGCAGGCACTTAAGATACCCGAAACAATCGAAACAAAAAGTCCCAGCCGAAATTTATACTCTTTGTTTTCTTCATCTGTTCTATGTACTGCAAGGTCTTTTTCTTTCATCACTCCTGCCTTCCCGCAAATGGCTATTCCTAATATACAAACCGCTACCCCTAAAAGAACAATTTGTCCCCATCGGTTACTGATTAAATCATTAAAAGAATCTTTACCTTCCTGCGGAAAAAAGTTATAATAAACAGAAGGAATGAGGGCCCCAAAAACCGAGCAAAGCCCTAAAATAATAGAACTTCCTAAAGC
>MWYU01000229.1 GCA_002050375.1 Chitinophagales bacterium 62-2 | reverse complement strand
ATCCTGGCAATGGACTGGAACGTTGTTGATAAGAATTTATACGTGGTCATGCATGGAAGAGATGACCTTCATTTATTGTGGCCCGGTAAATTTAGCCGGTGGCAAAGCGCAGTGCTTCCGTCTGAAGAATTCCAGCGTGTAAAAGATGGTTCAGATTTTGGCTGGCCTTATTGCTATTACGATCAACTGCAAAGGAAAAAAGTGCTTGCTCCTGAATATGGTGGCGATGGAAATATAGTTGGCAGATGCAGCGAAATGGATCTGCCTGTTATGGGTTTCCCCGGCCATTGGGCTCCAAATGATTTAATGTTTTACACCGGCAACCAATTTCCTGAGCATTATAAAAACGGTGCTTTTATTGCTTTTCATGGCTCTACCAATCGCTCACCTTATCCGCAGGCGGGTTACTTTGTTTGTTTTGTTCCTTTTGCAAACGGAGACACTCAAGGCAAATGGGAGGTTTTCGCAGATGGTTTTGCTGGAGCAGAACCTATTGTGAATGTAAGCGATGCGGCATTCAGGCCAATGGGTATAGCCACGGGGCCGGATGGTTCTTTATATATATCAGATTCTAAAAAAGGGAAAATCTGGCGTATTATGTATAAAGGAGATAAAAAAAAATTTGGACAGCCAGCATTAGCAGCAATGGAAAAGCGTAAAATGCTTCCGCACCTGAGAATGCCCGATGAGAAAAAGGATAACCTATATAAAGGAAAATCAGTACCAGGTCAGCAGATATATATAACTTATTGTTCGTCCTGCCATCAGCGAAATGGCAAAGGTGATGGAAACCGTTTTCCTCCCTTAGAAGGCTCGGAGTGGGTGACCGGTGATAAAAAAAGACTGATAAAGGTTGTACTAAATGGTTTGAATGAGCCAATTGAGGTTAAAGGAAAACCCTACAATAATTTAATGCCTCAACATAGTTTTTTAAAAGATGAAGAGATTGCAGAAGTATTATCATACATCAGAAAGCGCTTTAATAGTATGGATAGTATACAATCTAAAGAAGTAAGCAGGGTAAGAAGGAGCTTAATGATAAAATAATTTTTTAACCAATCTGCTTTTTGAATTTAAACCTTTAAGAATGCTAAAGCAGATTGCTTCGTCGTTCCTCCTGGCAATGACGTTTGTTTGTGTCAGTTTTACTTCGCCTTTGTCATAAACCTCCATGTTATATTACCCATTGAATTTGGCTTACCAATAACAGGAGCAGATACTGTTCCAATTAAATCGCCTATGCTATTTCTTTCAACTTTAAGTTGGTGAAAAGTATAATCTCCTTTTTCATAATTGAACGTTTCGCCATCATCGTCATACAACATATACTTACCCGGTTTCTCTCCATAATAACGAATTTCCATATCTACCTTTTCGCCAGCTTTAGGTGCATGCATCATTGGCTTCATCATGGGGACAATACCACCATCTTTTACGTATACAGGAATTTTACTTAAGCCTGGAGTGACCGAAAGAATTTCTCCCTCACCGGCAAAATTTCCTGTATAGAAATCATACCACTTGCCTTTTGGTAAAACCACTTTTCGCGTTTGTTGACCTGTAAATAATGGAGCTACCAATAAATATTCACCCGCCATATACTGGTCTTTTATTTCTTTAGATGTTGCTTCAGCATAAGGATTTTCTTCAAGGTTAGCACTTCCTGTTTCCTTCTTTACTTCCGTCTTAAAGCCTGCTTCAAGATGCATTCCCCTGAATGGTGGGGTTCCTTCAAAATGATATTTTGCAAATTCACTATACCAGTAAGGCATCATCTGCATACGCAACAATGCAAATTCTTTTACCTGGTCTGCAACTTCAGGATAAGACCAGGGCTTTGTTCCGCTTGACCATGCATTGATCATAGCCATTGGTGAAAAAACGACTGTTTGAAAACGTCTTAACCACTCTTCACCCGTCTTTGATGCTCTTACTTCAGGCGTCCATAAAACACCTGCAGTACCGCTATTTATTAATGC
>MWYU01000264.1 GCA_002050375.1 Chitinophagales bacterium 62-2 | reverse complement strand
GGAGACTATACAGTATTATTAAAGGGCGGGCAACAACTCAAGTTAAGCAGAAACTACAGGGAAAGACTTTCGCATTTATTAAGTTAACCCCGGTTCAACTCATCTTACTTACCTGTTTCATCATCTCGTCGAAAAGAGAAAATCTGCTTTCTTCTGCTTTATACCTTGTGCCTGTTAAAATAAAAAAATTATCATGAGCATTGTATTAAAAGTTGTAAGTGCAGTTATTGTATTTTTTTGGGTTTCGTGCAGAGCGAACAGCCAAAATGAACCACCTGAAGATTATTCTCTAATAATAAATGAAACTCCTAAAAACGTAACGCACATTGCTAATATAGCAGGTAAAAACGAACCGGGTGAACGAATTAAAATAAAAGGAATCCTTTATGAGTCAGACGGCAAGACTCCTGCAAAAAATGTGATTATGTACTTCTACCATACAAATGCAAAAGGCATCTATGCAAAGCATGGCAATGAGCCGCGAAACAGTTTTGCATGGTGGCATGGCTACAACAGGGGCTGGCTAAAAACAAATGAACATGGTGCCTATGAAATAAACACCATCAAGCCTGCCCCTTATCCCGCCCGTGTTGAGCCCGCCCATATTCATTGTATCGTGAAAGCTCCAACTCAAAAGCAATGTTATGATATTGGTGCCTTTGTTTTTAAAGGTGATCCGCTTGCAACAGAAAAATACTGGTACCGGGCTGAACAGTTCGGCCATCCAAGAGACGGCGGAGTAGAAATGAGCAAGCCTCAAAATGGTGTATCCGTCGGTATAAGAAATATCACTTTATATGCGCAATATGATATTGCTTCGGTGAATTCAGGATTGAACGTTGGGGAGAATTGCCCTGCCTTCGATCCCCGCCATGTTTGGGGAGCCGATAAAGGAAGCAAAGCATGTCCTATGTGCAAATACGGTTACAGGCCCGGAGTTATGGCCTGGATAAATACCGATAATTGGCAAAACGTATCAAGGTTAGCCAAAGCTTTGGATGCAGAAATAACAGCTAAAGGCTTTAATAAATTAAGGGCTTTTATCATCTACATGAATCCTGGTAATTTGACGAATGAGGCTGCAGAAAAAAAGCTTGTTGCATTTAGCGAAACTGCAGGGCTGAAGAACGTAGCAGTCTTGTTTGTTCCGTCTCCCGTTGATAAAACCACGGCTACACTTTATAGAATAAATCCTGCAACAACCATTAGGAACACTATTATTGTTTATAAGAACAGAAAAGTGCAGGATAAGTACGTAAACTTTAATGCTAATGATAAAAGTTTACGAAACCTTTTAAACAAGTTTGATAACTTTCAATAACAATCTCCTACTATTATGTTCTCATAAGGTTACGCATAGGTTTATCAAAGATTAAGGGATAAGCAATGCCTTACACAATATAAAACCTGCTCCATCCTGGTGCATTGCCCTCTAAAGCAGTGTGCAGAAGATTAGGGTGTCAGACATTTAATAAATCGGTTATAATTTGTCTATGCAAGCTCATCAATGCGCCTGGTTTTCAAGGAAGAGGCTATGGTTCACTTCCTACCTCTAACGGCTTACACTTTTTTAGATCGTTCCAAACGGTTATTTCCCGCTTTTGTATGCCATACTTCGGCAAGTTCTTCGTTCGCACTCCTTGTTAGTATGCTGTCGGCAAAGTAAAATTCAGCCTCTGCACGCTCTTTGGAAACCTTTAAAATATAGTAGCCGTGGCGTTGCAGATCCACAAACTTTATATGCGGATTAGGATTGTAGCCAAGAGGCATCGGAAGTTTTTTATTTAGGTATGATTGAAAAGCGGTGGCATAAAAAGTACCGATCTTTTCATCAAAGTTCTCTGAGTTAATACTTGGTGTGGCAAATTCTACTGCCACAGATCCTTTCCCGGTTGCAGGATCATAAGTGGAGGCCTCACCTTTTCTGCTGTGCTTTGTGGCTCTTTTGGTAACATCAAAAGCAAAAGCGCAGTGCATACT
>MWYU01000376.1 GCA_002050375.1 Chitinophagales bacterium 62-2 | reverse complement strand
CCTATAGGTACAACCATTTCGCCAAGTGAAGCAATTTTTATTTCAGGCGCAGGTAAAAAAGATATCAAAATATACACAGGCAGTATAGAAGCTATTTCATCACATAGTTGTTGACCAATCAAAGATAAACCTCCACCTATAATAATCACGTCAGGATGAAACAGGTGTACCACATGCGAAAGACCAAAGGCTAAATTAGTTCCAGCAGACTTTAAAATTTCTGTCGCCTTTTCATCCCCTTTTTCTACCGCAGTCTTCAAAAACCTCGCTTCGCCTTTTGTACAACTGCCGGCTAACGTCGCAAGTAAGCCCTGCGGTTCGGCTAAAATAGTTTCTCGTATTTTTTTATCCACTGCCCAACCTGAGCAAACATCTTCCAATGTTTGTCCATCTTTATCAAGCCGAATATGTCCTATTTCGACTTCACCCGGAAAAGCGCCATGATAAATTTGTTTATTTATTACCAAACCTCCTCCAATGCCACTTCCAATGGTCATGTAAAAAACAATTTGATAATTACCACCGGTGCCATGTACGGCTTCTCCTAATGCAGCTACGTTAGCATCATTATCTATAAACGCAGGTACACCTGAAATTTGCTGTAACCATGCTTTTAAGTTAAAACCATTCCAACCTTCAATCTGATGAGAAGTACTTATTGTACCCGTTTTATAATTAACAGGTCCGCCGAACCCTACGCCTATAGCCGTAAGTCGTTTGTTAGTTTTTAATTTATTAATACTTTCCTCAATTTTTTGCTGAATACCTTTCGCCCCATTATCCTGGTTCACCTGTAAGGATATCTTGTCTTTAATAGCAAGAGAAGCATCAGCAATAACAAGTTGAAGTTTGGTTCCGCCAATTTCAATTCCTATAAAATTTTGTTCAGCCATCTATAATGATAAGTAGATAATGTTATAATGCAATTTCTGCTTTTTCTTGAAGTTCTCTTTTACGTGTTGCTATAAAGATAGACAATACACTTATCTGTATTTTATCTGGATATGATTGTTCAATAAAAGATTAATCTTTATATTCAATTTCAACTGTTGCCAAAAACATTTGCATGAAAAACTTTACCCTCATTATAGTTGCATTGTTTGTATTTAATACGATTGCAAGCAGCCAGCAAGACCCTCTCTTATTAAAAAAAATAAACAGCACACTTCAGCAACAACTTGCTCATACTAAAACCATTTACTCTTTTTCTGCAGACAGTATTAAGGCAGAGAAAGATACGTTGAAAGTATTTTTCAACACCAAAAGATCCTTTACCAAAGGAACCATCCCGGGTGAAATTATAGAAGCCTTACCCGAATTGCTGATGCATCTTACTGAACAAACCAATACTTCACAATTGCTGCTTCTTGCTAAGAACCAGGCAAACGGCCAGTGGAAAACACTCGATTATTTTTCTAATGAGCCCGAAGTAAAGCCTTATGTCGAACCTGCAAACCAGGATAAATTCGAGCCGCGTAAAGGAAAAAAAAACTTCCAGGCAAGAAACATTTTTCCAACTACCGCAGGCGAGCCACAGGGCATCCTGGCAAATAAAACGGTTTGGTTAAGCCCGGGGCATGGTTGGTATAATGAGAATGGAAACGGGTTTACTACCCAACGCGGAAACAATAATGAACTGGTAGAAGATTTTACCACCGCAGAAAGCGTAGATTATTATTTAACAAAATACCTCTATAATGCGGGCGCCAATGTTTGGACGGTTAGAGAGCGTGATGTAAATACCAATGAAATTATCGTTGATAACACTCCTTCATCTGCCTCTTATATAGAAACGGGTTCCTGGGTAGACGGCACCATTCCCGGTTATGGCGGTACTTACAGGGTTGCAAGTGCCGAAGCTACTGAAACAGCTACGGCTACCTTTATTGCCAATGTTACCCAATCCGGATATTACTGGGTGTCGGTACGTTACATAAGCGGCACTAACAGAACAGTTGACGCCTCATACACGGTATGGC
>MWYU01000713.1 GCA_002050375.1 Chitinophagales bacterium 62-2 | reverse complement strand
GTTTAGCTTTCCTTATTCATCAAGTTTACCAGCTACCTGTTGGAGTATATTTAGATGTGCCACTGAAATGTTTCCATAGAAGAGAAGATATGCCTTTTGCTAAAACCCAGGCCTCGTTACCGGGTGTCCATCTCTGATCTTTATTGTTTTGTGTACAGAAACAAAATACATACCTGGAATTACTGCCTTTTACATATAAAACCTCGTTACGTGTTTGATTTACCGCACCGCTTTTGCTGGCAACAAAAACATCGGGAGGAACCGAAGAAATCGCATTTTCATCCCACCAGTTTCTGCCCAGCAAACGAAGCATTTTTTCGCTTGCTGCCTTACTGATTATTTTACCATTAGCAATCATCTGCATAAGTGTAGCCATTTCTTTAGGGGTAGTTTGTCCCCAGCCATATTGGTTACGCTGAACTTCCCTTCCCGGGGTGCGGCTGTTTACTCTTGTATTTGCAAATCCTAAACTATCTAAAATCTCGTTAATCCTTACTCCGCCTCCTGCTAGACTTTGCAACCAGAGGCTTGCAGTATTGTCGCTCATGGTAAGCATAAGCATCACTACTTTTCCCAATTCAATTTTCTCATTGCTTTTAAATGCCCCTAAAATATCAACGCCTGGGTAGTATAAGCTATCCTTATAAATCAATTCCTGGTTATAGTTAAGTTCACCCTTATGCAGTTTGTCAGCAACCCCGATGAGAATGGGTATCTTAACTATGCTTGCAGTTGTAAAAACGGTATCGGCATTTATAGCAGCTACCCGGTTTTTCTTAAGATCATGAACATAAATTCCTGCTTGCCCGTTAAATCCTTTGATAAGTGTTTCCAATTTTCGTTGCAGCTTTTTATCTATTTTTTGGGCTGAAGTTGTAAAAGAATTTAACAGCAGCAGCAATGTAATAATATTTTTTATCATCTTTTAGCAGCAGGATTTGGTAATGTTAATGATTGTTTACCTATTTTAAAACATGGTTTACCTAAGTTAATTGAAATAGTTTCTCAATTGTTATTTAATGTATTTACGTTCCTCGACCTTTGCGGCCTTAGTAAGAACCTGAATGCTTAAACGGAAGTAGCAAATGTGGCTATCTTTATATTTTAAATGTTTCAAAGTTGCTATAAGAATGACGCGAATTTTATGGATACTACTTTTCCCGGTTTTAATTGGTGCTTGTAAAAGCAAGAAAAAGGAAGCAGCAACGAAAAGAAATCAGGCACAACCTGTTCCTTCGGTTGATGTAATTATTGTTAGTCCAACCAATATTGCAAATACAATAGAAGCAAATGGTAGTGTAGTTGCGGGAGAATTTTTAGAGATAAGATCTGAAATAAGCGGACGTTTAACTTATTTAAGTATAGCTGAAGGATCGCGTGTAGCCAGAGGAACAGTGGTGGCGAAAATAAATGATGCTGATTTAAGGGCACAACTCAATAAAGTAAAAGTTCAGTTGAACCTCGCTCAAACAACAGTAGAACGATATCAGAAGTTACTCGACATCCAGGGTATTAACCGTGCTGATTATGATGTTGCCTTAAATCAGGTAAACAGCTTCAAAGCAGATATGGGGATAATACAGGCAGACCTGGCAAAAACAGTAGTAAGAGCCCCTTTCAGTGGCGTAGTGGGACTTAGGCAGGTTAGTAACGGCGCTTACGTTACACCTCAAACTGTGCTGGCTACATTACAAAAAGTTGATAAGGTAAGAATAGACTTTACCTTACCTGAAAGCTACGCTAATTCTATAAAGCGTGGCAATACGGTAGTGGTAGAAGCAGATAGAAATGGTGGTACAAAAAGAAGGGCTACAATAATTGCAGTTGAGCCACAAGTAAGTACTGCAACAAGAAATGTTATAGTGAGAGCCAGGCTTGACGGTGCCGGAATTAATCCGGGAAGTTTTGTAAAGGTTTATGTAGATGCAGGTGAAAGCGGAGGCATGTTAGTTCCTGCAAATGCAATAATACCTGAAGCACGGGCCAAGCAGGTTGTTGTTGTAAAACAGGGTAAGGCTAAGTTTACCGACATACAAACCGGCTTACGGCAGGCAGGTGCAGTACAGGTAACGAGCGGATTGAATGCAGGAGACAGTGTGGTTGTAAGCGGGGTGTTATTTGCACGACCTGATAAAGAAGTAAAAGTAAGAAAAGTTCAGAAGCTGGAAGATGTTATTAAATAGCTGTGGCTGTAAGCTATTAAAGGTTTCTAAAACCAACAAATAGATTAGCGATGAATATATCAGAATTATCCCTAAGACGACCGGTGCTTGCTACGGTAATAAACATCCTGATTATTTTATTTGGAGTAGTAGGATTTACGTTTTTAAGTGTGCGGGAATACCCGGCAATAGATCCGCCAATAGTAAATGTTAGTACTTCTTATGCAGGAGCTAACTCAGATATTATCGAATCTCAAATTACGGAACCATTAGAAAAAGCCGTAAATGGAATTCCAGGTATAAAAAGTATTTCATCTTCCAGTTCGGCCGGATCGAGCAATATAACAGTTGAATTTGAACTAAGTGTTTCGTTAGAGGAAGCGGCCAACGATGTGCGTGACAAAGTGGGCCAGGCTGTAAGAAGTTTACCTCAGGATATTGATGCGCCGCCTATTGTAAGTAAGGCTGATGCAAACAGCGAATTTATTATTCTGGCTGCCCTTCAGAGCCGCACGATGGGTATTATGCAATTAAGTGATTACGCAGAAAATGTTTTGCTCGAAAGAATTCAAACCATACCTGAAGTTAGTTCCGTTAATGTGTTTGGACAGAAGCGGTATGCTATGCGAATCTGGTTGCAGCCTGAACAGTTAAGTGCTTTCAATATATCTTTTAATGATGTTCAGGAAGCTTTAAACAGGGAGAACGTAGAATTACCTTCAGGAAAGATTTCGGGAAATAATACCGAGTTAATTATACGTACACTTGGAAGACTAACAACTGAACAGGAATTTAGTAACCTGATCGTTAGGCAGGATTCTGCAGGTATAGTAAGGTTAAGCGATGTTGCAAAGGTTGAACTTGGACCGCAAAACGAAGAATCCAGTTGGAAATATAACGGCGTTAACGCTGTTGGTTTAGCCATCGTACCGCAACCCGGCGCAAACTATATAAATATATCTAAAGAATATAATAAGAGGCTGGAGGAAATTAAGAGAACTGAAAAATCAGACATAGAAATAAATACAGTGGCTGATACAACAAAAAACGTACGCCGGTCATTAGAAGAGGTGAAAGAAACTTTACTCATCTCTTTAACGCTGGTTATATTAGTTATCTTTTTCTTCTTTAGAAATTGGTTGATTGCCGTTCGTCCATTAATTGATATACCTATTTCGCTCATTTCCTGTTTCTTTATTATGTATCTGGCGGGTTTTTCCATTAATGTATTAACTCTTTTGGCTATTGTATTAGCTACAGGTTTAGTGGTGGATGATGGAATTGTGGTTACCGAAAACATCTTCAGGAAAATTGAAGAAGGTTTATCCGTTCGTCAGGCTGCACTTATAGGAAGCCGGGAAATTTTCTTTGCAGTTATCTCTACATCCGTCACCCTTGCTGTTGTGTTTTTGCCCGTTATCTTTTTAGAGGGTTTTGTAGGACGATTGTTCCGCGAGTTTGGCGTAGTGGTAGCAGGTGCAGTGCTGGTTTCGGCACTTGTGTCATTAACCATTACACCTGTGCTAAATGTGTACATGACGAGAAAGAATAGTGGCCATGGAAAGTTTTACAACAAAACCGAACCTTTCTTTCAGGGGATGGAAAATGGATACAAGAATTTGCTTACGCGGTTTCTTAGGATTAGATGGCTTGCATGGGTTCTTGTGTTGGTTTGCGGAGGAATAATTTACCTGATAGGAAGTAATATACCCAGCGAAATTGCTCCTATGGAGGATAAGGGACAAATTCGCCTGACCATTACGGGACCGGAAGGAGCGAGTTATGAGTACATGACAAAAGTTGGCGAAGGTGTTTTTAATTACTTATACGACTCCGTTCCTGAAAAGAACTATGTGTTTGGCTCTATTCCCGGCGGCAGATCAAGCGCCGGTTCCAACAATTCCGGATGGATAAGACTTTCACTAACGGATGCTGACGAAAGAAACAGAACACAAAGTGAAATAGCAAAAAGTCTTCAGGGCAAGATGAGCAGGTTTAATAATGCCCGAATCTTTCCGGTTGAAGAACAAACAATTTCTGTTGGTTTACAATCAAGAGGATCGCAACCGGTACAGTTTATTATTCAAAATTTAAACTTTGAAAAGCTTAAAGATGTAATTCCAAAATTTTTGGAAGAAGCAAAGAAGGATAAGACTTTTCAAAATGTAGACGTTAACCTTAAATTTAATAAGCCTGAACTACAGTTACAAATTGATAGGATAAAAGCAAAAGACCTTGGCTTATCAATTACTGATGTAGGTAGCGCGGTGCAAAGTGCCTTTAGTGGAAGAAGAGCCGGCTACTTTACTATGAATGGTCGCCAGTACGAAGTAATTGCACAGGTAGAAAGAGCTGAAAGAAATGAACCTGTTGATATTGGCAAAATTTATATCAGAAACAGCGCAGGTCAAAATATCCCGTTAAGTTCTGTGGTTAATTTTATTGAAAGCAGTAATCCACCAAGCTTGTATCACCACAACCGTTTTAAAGCAGCTACAATTTCCGCATCGTTAGCAGAAGGTAAAACAATTGGTGACGGCGTAAAAGCAATGCAGAAAATTGGAGACGGCCTGCTTGACCAAAGTTTTCAAACAGACTTAGGCGGACCTTCAAGAGATTATGCTGAAAGCTCTTCAAATACTGCCTTTGCGTTTGGTTTGGCATTAGCATTAATTTACTTAGTGTTAGCTGCCCAGTTCGAAAGCTTTACCGATCCTTTCATTATTATGATCACCGTTCCGCTTGCACTTGCCGGTGCATTGTTAAGCTTATGGGTTTTCGATCAAACACTTAATATATTTTCTCAAATTGGTATGATTATGCTTATAGGGCTGGTAACAAAGAATGGTATTCTTATAGTAGAGTTTGCCAACCAGAAACGTGAGCAGGGTATTCCAAAAAAACAGGCTGTATTGGAGGCCGCCTCACAGCGACTGCGACCTATTCTTATGACAAGCCTTGCAACAGCTTTAGGTGCATTACCAATTGCACTAAGTCTTGGTGCCGCAGCTTCAAGTCGTGTTCCGTTAGGTATAGTTGTAGTGGGCGGACTTATGTTTTCTCTCCTATTAACCTTGCTGGTTATTCCGGCTATATATACCTATGTATCCGGCAAGCATAAAAAAGATGCGAACATAGAATATGACGAAGCGAGCCATATGGTTTTAGAACCTGCACACGAAAATGGAAGAGAGAAGAAAGAGAAAATAATTGTAACCGAAGCATAAAACTGCCTTTGCCTTGCTTATGCTTAATGGAAATAAACTAAGGATGAAGAGAATTATTATAACAGGGTTTTTCATAATTGGGATTTTGCAGGCAAATGCACAAGGAGTGTTGACGCTTGAAGAAGCAATAAATATTGCATTAAAAAATAGCCTCGATATTCGCATATCACGTAACAACCTTGAGGCGAACATTATTAATAACCATATTAGTATAGCAGGCGGGTTACCACAGGTAGATGCTTCTGTTAACCAAAATCGTGCTCTCACCAACTTAAGCCAAAATTTAAGTAACGGAACCAAGATCAAGCGCAGAGGAAATGCTACCCAGTCCACCACTTCAGGTATCGCCGGCAGTTTCTTATTATTTAACGGCTTTCGTGTACATGCTGCCAAAAGCCGTCTTGAAGCGCTCGAGAAACAAAGTGAACAGCAAATAAATGTGCAGATTCAGAATGTGATTGCCGATGTAATGGTTAAATATTATGACATCGTGCGGCAGGATAGTTATATAAAAACAATTCGCCAATCTATAGAAGTAACACTGCAACGAAAGAAATTGGTAGATGCAAGGCAAAGTGTCGGCCTTGCAAATAATGCGGATACTTACCAGGCACAGTTAGATTTGAATGCCAGCGAGCAGGAGTTACAATCGCAGGAGTTGGTATTAAGCCAGTCCAAAGCTGACCTGATGAACTTACTTACCCAAAGAGCAGACAGTGCATATGCCATTAGTGATACTATTATTGTGGACAGTCTCGTTGACGTTAATTTAGTAATGGATAATATTTCAAAAAACCCTGAAGTTTTATCTGCAGAACAACAAATAAAAGTAAACGAAGCAATTGTAAAAGAAGTAGGTGCACAACGCTATCCTTCTGTTGGTATAAACGGCGGCTACAATTATAACCGTAATCAAAACGCTGCAGGTTTCACTTTATTAAACCAAACCTATGGCCCTTATGTGGGACTGAGTTTACAGGTGCCCTTATTTAATGGAGGAGCAACTAAACGTCAGCAAAGGGTTGCCCAAATTGACACAAGAAATTCGGCACTTATCCGTGAGGCTCTAATAAATGATTTACGAACATCTGCAGTAAGAGCCTGGCAGGCATATCAAAATAATTTAGTACGGTTAAAAACCGAGCGTGAGAACAATCGCATTGCTGCCGATCTTCTTAGCCTGGTATTACAACGTTTTCAATTCGGTGTAGGAACAATAGTTGATGTACGCGAAGCGCAAAGAAGTTTTGTAGAAGCAGGCTACCGCCTAGTTAATCTTGCTTATGCAGCCAAAGTCTCCGAAGTTGAATTAAAGCGTTTGGCAAGCAGTTTAAGCATATAAGAAACTTAGTACAAGAAAGCCTTTTATAAGCTCATACAAATTAAGAATAGTTTCTCCGTTGTTGTTCTTTACAGTAACCTTTTCCTAATACTCTCTGCTCGCGAAGCATAAACTAAAAAGAAAATACAAGTTCTTCAGCTACCTTTCAAAAGCGCATAGCCCTTACTTTTGCCCAAAAATAGAACGTGAATATTAAAAGCAAGCTTCCCACGGTTGGCACCACTATTTTCACTGTAATGAATCAACTGTCTGTACAGTATAATGCGGTAAATCTCGGTCAGGGTTTTCCTGATTTTATGATGAGCAAGGAACTGACAGGGCTGGTTAGCAAGGCTATGAAAAACGGCATGAACCAGTACTCTCATATGAACGGTGTGCCCTTATTGCGACAAAGGCTTGCAGAAAAAATCTTGAATTTATACGATATTCAAGTGAATCCGGAAACCGACGTAACTATTACTCCAGGCGGAACGTATGCAATTTATACTGCACTAACCACCATATTGCAGCCAGGTGATGAAGTAATTGTTTTTGAACCGGCCTTTGATAGCTATATTCCCAATATAGAAATAAACGGAGCTGTGCCGGTTTTAATTTCTCTTCAATATCCTGATTATTCAATCCCATGGGATGAGGTAAAGGCAAAGATTAACGAACGCACAAAGGTTATAATCATTAACACTCCACATAATCCAACCGGAAGTGTTATCCGCGAAAATGATATTGAACAATTAAGGTCAATTGTAAAAGGTACCAACATATTTGTTGTGAGCGACGAAGTGTATGAGCATCTCATCTTTGATAACATTCCTCACCTAAGCATATTGCGCTATCCCGACCTGCTCGAACGAAGTTTCGTTTGTTTTTCGTTTGGCAAAACCTACCATTGCACCGGTTGGAAGTTGGGTTATTGCATCTCATCGCCCTCTTTAATGCACGAGTTTAGAAAAGTTCACCAGTTTAACGCGTTTAGTTCTTTTACGCCTTCACAGGTTGCTCTTGCAGAATATTTGCAAAACGCCGAAGCTTATAATCAATTAGGTGCCTTTGTACAAAAGAAAAGAGATTATTTTCAGCAGCTAATGTTGTCAACTCCTTTTAAAGCTTTACCCAGTTACGGAAGTTATTTTCAATGCTACAGTTATGCGGGATTAAGCGATGAAAGCGATAAAGATTTTGCAATTAGACTTGCCCAACAATATGGCATTACGACCATACCTGTATCTGCCTTTTATAAGAATGCTAAAGATGATAAGGTGATCCGCTTTTGTTTTTGCAAAAAAGAAGAAACTCTTGAAAAAGCAGTAGAAAAACTGGCAGCATTTACAGCCTGAAACCTAAAAAAAACTTTAGGGTAAAAGTTGATTGTAATGTTTGCTCGTGAACAAGTAGGGGTGAAAAGGAGGAGCCTGATAGCTATTGTAAATTTAAAAAGAAGAATTAAGGTATTCTCTAAAATCCGCAAACCTTATAATGCTTCAAAAATCTACCGTAGCTTTTGGATATGCTTTGCAAAAAATGTTGTAATGAGGCGGGAAATAGATTTTTAAGTCTATTAGATTAATGCGTCCCTGGCTTATTTGTTATTTTGATTTTTTCCTTTAATTCAACAGCGCTGCCCTGCGATTGTTTTGGTTACCCCTATTGTATAAGAGATCTGCGTTGTAAGTATGCTATCTTATTCCATCAGAGGTTTGTAACAGTTGCGGGTTGTGAATATTTTATAACCCATTGCCTGGCTGTCTTTATCCATTTGGGAGGAAGTATCATAAAGTCGAACAGAAATTTTTTGCATCGCATGGCAGCATTTTCAATAACACCTTTATTAAAGAAGATTTGTTTTACCCATTCGAACAACATAAAGCTGATGGCCGCAGAGAATAGATAAACTACGTTGGCATTGAGAAAAGAGAAAGGCAGGCGATTGCAGTTAAAATCGTTATTGAGTATATCGAAGTTTCTTTCGCTGTCGCCACGATGATTGTAAAATTGGGTTACATAAAGATTGGTGGCTATTGAGGTTTCATTGTTAGTCATAATAGCATAATAAGCATAAGGGCTTTGTGTGAAGATGTCGAACTGCTGATCTTTTCTTTTGCGACGTTGTATTAAAGCCCGGTACGCTTTTTTGCCGTTAAAGGGAAAGAACGGTGTATCAGCTATTTCTACTTTTTTGTTGTTGATGACTGCAGGCTTCCACTCTGTTTCTGGTATGTCTTTAACGGCATCACGCAGGCTTTGAGAATCATCGATGCGAATATAAAAATAAGTACAGTTCTTTTCTACTTCTTCTACCACCGATTGCTGATAAGCGGCGCTGTCACTTCTAAAGTTTTCTATACAAATACCATTATCGTTTAACCCTTTAAAGCATTGCTTAAGGGTTTCATCCATTTTGTAAGAAGCCGGTGTATTGCCACCACGTCCTTCTATAAAAACTATTTGTCTGCCCATAGCAGCAATGGCAGGCTGATAGCCTGTAGACATTTTATAAGTTTTGGCTGCATCGCTTTTTTCATTCTCCAAAATCAGGTTGTCGTAATCAAGTGTATCGCCGGCTGCTGGTATAATGCAATTGGTTTTGATAGCTAATTTTTGAAGCACATCGTTGAGCTTATCGTGTTGGTTGAACTGATGAGTAACCTCACCATTTTGCACAATGTCATCTTCTGTTTTTAACTCCTGCATTATTCTCAAAGCAGTATCAGCCGATGGTAAAGACAGGCCTGGATGAAAGCCGATATGTTCACCCAAAGTATTGATGTCTTCTATGCAACTGCCGCCGCATAAATGACTGTAATGAATAGACAATAACCCATCGGCTATACTGTAAGTCTTAGCCTGGCCACGACTACCTAATTGTTCATTAATAAAATTATCGATGCCTGCTTGTTTAATCTGCTTTAAAACAAAATGGAGACCGCCAAATGGACTAATGAGTTGGGTGGATTGTTGTACTTTCACAGCGTTAGAAGTTTGTACAATCACTTAGACAAGTGAATAACCTATAACGCTGTAAACCCCTGAAACTTTATTGTAACAGGGGTTTTTAAGCTAATTACCTTTTTTACCTGCGGAATTTAGATATTGTTATTCCAAATAAGTATATTACGTTAACAATTTATAAAGTTTCCCTAATTTCTTTAGTATAAGAAGTATTTTATCTTTAAGAGCTTTTATAATTTATGGTACTTCTCTATAAATGCTCGAAGGCTTCATAATGTAAATAGTAAGATTTTAAGGAAAAAAAATCCTAATGAAATTATCTTATGCAACTGCTTTTGACGCAGAGGACATCCGCAATTGGTCGGGTTTAGGAGTTTACTACGCAAAAATGTTGCGTGAAGCCGGGTTTACAAATTTTAATTGTTTAGGCTTACACCGGGAAACCTTGCCCTTACATTTTATCCCCTTTTTAAAAGCTAAACTCAACTTTCATGTTTTAGGAAAAAAAGAAAGTCTAATTTTCAATACTGCACAATCGCAAGCTTACGCACACATTATACATAACAAGATAGGATATTGCACTCATATTTTGTCGCCTAACACAGTAATATTAGCACACTTAAAAAAAGACCTTAAAAAAATTCTTTTTACAGATTCCACTTTAGATAATTTATTGAATTTTTATCCCAACTACTGCGGTTTAAAAAACGAACACATTCAAAAAGCACAGGAATTAGAGCATCAGGCCATAGAAGTATCAGATCTCTTAATTTATACTTCAAAATGGGCTGTAGATTCGGCTATAAAGGTTTATAATGCAGAAGCTAAAAAAGTTTTTATAGTGCCTTTTGGGGCTAATTTAAAGTCTGTACCAGACGAACAGGAATTAAGATCAATCATTAAAAAAAGAGATATTGCTAAACAGGTTAATCTACTGTTTATTGGAGTTGACTGGGAACGTAAGGGCGGAGAATATGCTGTGCAGGTTACTAAAAAATTAAATGCATTAGGGATACAGACTATACTGCATATTACTGATCCGATATATTACTTAGAGGAGTGTGTGTATTTTGATGTGGAAGATTACCGTGAAAAAACATCTCATTACCATACCTGGCAAGGGTATCTTCACCCTAAACTTCCTTATAAACTAACAGAAGTTGACGTTAAACAGGTAGATGATAAGCTCGTTCTTTAAAACAATTAATACAAAAATCATTGTCATCAATTAAGCTATTTATCAAAAAAAATATTCCATCCATCCTATTTCAATTCTTTCATAAAATAGGGGTTTATAAAAATTATGTTCCGTATCCTGGTAAAATCAGAAAAGGAGATTTTTTTCGGACGACTCCATTCAGCACTAACTTCGGATATGACCGTGGCGGACCAGTTGATCGCTATTACATCGAGAATTTTTTACAATCAGAAAGCGGCACTATAAAAGGAAGAGTATTAGAGATCGGGGACAATGATTATACTATTCGTTTCGGAGGTTCAAGAGTTGTCCATAGCGATATATTGCATATTGATAGCAGCAACACCAGGGCAACTTTTATTGGAGACCTTAGTACATCAACGCACCTGCCCAAAAATAGTTTTGATTGCATTATTTTAACTCAAACACTCCATTTAATTTACCAGTATACGCAAGCTCTGGAGAATTGTTACCGTATACTAAAGCCTGGAGGAACATTGTTGATTACGGTTCCGGGCATTAGCCACATAGATCAGGGCGAATGGAAGAATATTTGGTTATGGTCTTTTACCGAAAGTTCGATAACAAGAATGTTATCAGAAATTTTTCCCAGACAAAACTTAACTATCAACACCTATGGAAACGTATTGGTAGCCGCTGCTTTTTTATACGGCATGGGGCTGCCGGAACTCAGTAAAGGAAACATGGATCATCATGATCCGCATTACCAGGTAATCATTACTGCAAAGGCCGTAAAACCTATTTGAAATTGAAATTGAATTGGTATAAAAAAAGGGATTTGGCAACCAAAAAAATACTGGTGCTTATGTATCACCGTATTGCAGATATAGATAGAGATCCCTGGCAATTAGCAGTCACTCCCGAACATTTTGAACAAAGCCTCACTTTACTTCAAAAGAAGTTTAATGTTATAACCGTATCAGAATTAGTAGAGCAGTTAAACAATAAATCCATAACATCAGATAGCGTATGCCTTACGTTTGATGATGGCTACGCTGACAACTTTCATATTGCTAAGCCCTTGCTGGAAAAATATAGTTGTCCGGCTACTTTTTTTATTCCTTCCCAAAATTTAATTCAGCATAGCCCGTTTTGGTGGGATGAATTAGAAGCTATTATTTTTAATGAGGAACATTTACCAACTCGCTTTTCCCAAATTATTAACGGACATCAACTTGCATGCAGCCTCGGTCATGAATCTTCATTAACCGAACGGTTGGTAAAAAAACAAAACAGATGGAAATGGCCGGAAAAACCGCTTACAAAAAGATGCCGATTATACCTGCGGATATGGGAAGCTCTAAAACCTTTACCTTATCCTCAGTTGGAGATTGAATTAGCTAAAATTAAAACCTGGGCTAGCATAAAAGAAGCATCTAAGTCAGAACCTTTGCCAATGACTATGGGACAACTTCAAGTGCTATCGTCGCATCCTTTGTTCGAAATCGGGATGCATACGGTTTCCCACCCCGCTTTATCCTCTCATCCTTACGAGATACAACTCCGGGAAATCCTGGAGAACAAAAACACGTTGGAGCACTATTGTAACCGGCCAATCAATACCATTGCATTTCCATATGGAGATCATAATAACGTAACCTTGGACATTGTTCAAAACCTCGCTTTAGCTGCGGCTTTTTCGACAAAAGAATCTTCAGTCACTAACGAATCACAGAGAATAAACTTGGGAAGGTTTCAGGTAAATGATTGGAAGGGAGAAAAGTTTGAAAAATTACTTTTTAAGTGGATAAGGGCGAAATAGAACCGCTATTTAGCTCCATCGGGATTTCTCCCACCCTAGAATGTGAGCCCGATTTATCTACAGGTGTTACCACTCTTCTGTTTTTAATTTGCTCTCGAGAAGCTTCTTCAGCCTGATTATTAGGCACGAAAATAATTACAGCAAAAAATGCTTTTTCATATTACCAAACTTTTTAAGCAAGCTTAATTTGTACTTCGCGTAAACATCTAAAACGAGTTTTATCATTAATTTCAAAAACCTCTTTACACCTATTAAAAATATTAATTTCATTGACCATGGCAGAATAAATATTTTGGTTAAGGGGAAAGAAAGTAAGAGCATTTGTTTTAAAAAGTAGTTGAATGCAGCCGTTTCTTCTTCCTTAATCATTTCATTGAAATGGATTGAATATAAAGGCAAAGTTTTTTTCCATTTATTAGTAAGTTTAAGCGTATCAAGAACCCATTCACGATTTAAGGTGCCTTCTGAATAATGCCTTATGAGTATATCAAAGCAAACGCCAACACTAAATTGTTCAGACACACTGAGAGAATAATCTATATCATAACAATGGAAGCCTTTAAATACGCTATCATCAAACTTAATTGCGAGTGCTATCCTTTTTGGGGTGCAAAACCAAAAGCCATCTACACATACAACAGCTGACAAGTTTTCATTGAAGGGGTTGTTGAGAAACAGGTCGGTTCTACTCCGAGTTTTATTACATTGAATATAATTGGTAAGAAAAACATTTGGCTTTGCATTTTCATACCACCACCCTGAAGGGCTTAACGGCTTATAAGCTGATCCGGCCACTCCTAACAATCCCAGTTTTTTATGCTGACTAAAAAGATCAATGACAACGCTGCCCCAATTCATTGTCTGAATTTCGACATCTTCGTGTGAAAAACACAAAATTTCATATCTAGCTTTCTGCGCGCCGATGTTATAAACTTCGCATAAGCCCATTTCACCTTTACCATTTTCGATTACAATAATTTCAAAAGGTACTCCAATTGTATATTTTATATTTTCCTCTAGATTTTCAATGAGAAAGGGATGATATTTCGAAATAATAATTGAGATCATTCGTTTTAACCTTGCAAAATGTTATAGTTTGAAATATTCCCCAATGCTTAGTACCCTTTTTCATTGAATATACTTAAACTTATACGATATATTTCGTGGGAGCGCTAAATACAAGCAGTTTGTTACCAATGAATTTTCATTTGCTTATTTTCTAGAGAATGCGCCGGGCTAGTCTATCCTTAATCATCCCCACAAACCTCTTACAACAGAAAACAATTTATTTAGCACTTTAAATAATAGGGGGTATTTATAGGGCCAAAATGCCTTTTTTAGCGAGGTGTGTACAGCACGATTCTGAATCTGTTGATCTGTTAAGTATGCACTAAGCCATTTGAGAAAAAAATGGCGGCCCTGCAAGGCGTATCCTTGTGCTATTATAGAATGCATTGCCGATTCGTGATGAAGCCTGTAAATATTATTACAATCCGAAGAAACAAAGACTGGTTCAGTCAGATAAATCTTAATTAGAAATGCCTGGTCTTCATATAATGAATTTTTACCAACAAAAGATTTTTCAAAGCCACCAAGAGCTTTAATTACAGATGTTTTCATAATTATTCCGCCAACACAAGGTGCCTCACCCTTACCTAATGGATGTAATTTTAGTACGAGTTCAGGTTGATTGTAAATCCGGTTACCCGGAACGCCGACAGGTTTCTTAACAGAATCAACTACCTTATCCGAGCCATTTTTCCAGTAGTAACTAGATTCGCAAACCAAACCAACCTGCGGATTTTCCTGAAATATTTTTACCTGTCTCTGCAATTTTTCCGGCCCCCATAAATCGTCTCCATCAATAAGAGCTATATATTCACCTTGTGCTTCTTGCAATCCTAAATTTCGGGTAGCACTTACTCCTTTATTAACGTGGTTTTCGTGCTCTAAATAGATAATTTTTCCCGGATGATTCTTTGCATACTCTTTAGCTATTTGACCACTTTTATCAGAAGATCCGTCATCCACCAAAATGTATTCCCAATCCCTAAACGTTTGATTAATTACACACTCAATTGTTTCCTTTAGGAAATTCTCCTGGTTATACACTGCTGTTATTACCGAAACCAGTGGTGACAACTTTTTATTCATCTTTCTAAATTAAGTGTTTATTACGACGGAGACTGACGTTAATTATCAAATAGCACTTAAATGAATCTTGTTATTTACCATAAACGCAAAATAATAAATAATTATAGGATTAGTAGAACGTTCTTAAGGATCAGTCATAGTACCTTTTGAAAACTTTAAATTTTACAGCTTTGTTGCCAAACTGTTTACTCATATTGCAGCGATCCATACTATCAGATTGCGAACAAATTTGAAAAATGACAACGATTTTTCCGGTATTAATATCGATAAATGGGCAAGAGGTTATCCGTCTTTTCCTTCTGTGGTGCAGAAAGTTATGAAGGAAAACTATACTACTATACAAAATGCTGGAGAATGATTATTTGCGATGGCGCTATATAATTTTCTACCGCTAACTAATTATATTAACAAGGAAATTAATGTTAAAATTCCCGTAAATTTGTTGTCAATCTGATGCAGAGTCCACTTGATAAAAATAACGATCCCATGTCTCTTGAGTCAAATATATCACACTATTCCTTAGTCTCGGTTATTATCCCTTGTTACAACCAAGGGCATTATCTGGCAGAGGCTATTAACAGCGTTTTAGAGCAAACTTATCAGCCTGTTGAAATTGTAGTGGTAGATGATGGGTCAACAGATGACACCCGGCTAATTGCTCAGACCTATCCCTCGGTAAAATATGTATATCAAAATAACCAAGGGCTCTCTGCTGCCCGCAATACAGGCATTGATAATAGCTATGGAAATTTTTTAGTTTTTCTGGATTCTGACGATTGGCTATTGCCGGAGGCCTTAGAAGCAAACATCAAATACCTTCAGGATAATACTGAAGCTGTTTTTGTAGCAGGATCGCATAAAAAAGTAGATAGTAAAGGAGTAATACCTATAATTATAGAACCAGGTAAAACACAGCCTTACCACCGGTTGCTTTATTTTAATTATATTGGAATGATTGCAGCCGTTATGTTTCGCAGGAGTGTATTTGATCTTTACCGATATGATACTTCATTAAAGAGCTGCGAGGATTATGACTTTTACTTAAGGATAACAAGAGACCATCCGATTATCAATCATACAAAGGAAATTGCCGTATACAGGATCCATGAAAATAGCCTTTCAAAAAATATACCTTTAATGTTTCATAATGTATTGAAAGTATTAAAGCGGCAGAAAAATAAGCTAAGAGGAAAAAAGGAAGAGAAATATTATTCAGCGGGCCTAAAACAATGGAAAAGATATTATGGCGCAATGCATCATTGGCAGGTAAAGCAAAGATTATTGCAAAACAAGCTAATTGAAAAAAAAGATCTTGCCCTTCTTTCAGGTCAGTCGTCCTTATACCTGCAATGTCTTAATGTCTCCTTACACCTTAGATATCTTTATTCAAAAATTAGAACAATAGTCCGGTAGTTTTTCTTATATAATTTCTTATGCTTGTGGATAACCATTTATACAATAAAAAAGATACTCAGAAGAGGATTTATAAATAAAAAAGGCAGTAAGATTTGGTGTGAAACAACATCTAACCGCCTTTAATAAAGCCATAGGCTACAAGTATAGAACAAGTAAGAGGAATAATAATTACTTAAACTCTATTAAAACGCCTTAAGTTATAATTGTTATCCTTTCTAAGCTGGGCATTCTGGTTTCTGCACTCATAATAATCCCCGTTCATACCCTTTTCTTTCCGCTTATCCAAATTTTACTTATCCCACTAATAGCTCTAAAATAGCTAAAAACCTTGCTGACACTACGTTTCATGCTATAGTTATTATTATAGCCTGCCCACTACTAAAAAAAATATGGTACTTTGTATTGCATAGTATTATAAATAGTTGCATCTTTGTGATGTCAAAGGGTAATTAAGCCTGAAACATCTTAAAAACTTCAATGATCAGTTACATTAAAAATCGACAAAGCAGTCCCGGTTTAGTTTCTACTAACAAAGGGTGGCTTACTAAAAAACGCGGATATGAATATAGATAACACACAAAGCCAGATGCGGAAAGGAGTGCTGGAGTTTTGCATTCTCTCAATAATTCGCCAGGGCGAAGCTTACCCCAGTGATATTGTAGAGAAAATGAAAGCTGCCAATCTAAATATTTTAGAAGGTACACTTTACCCGCTGTTAACACGTTTGAAAAACGCTGATTTGCTTACTTACCGCTGGGTAGAAAGTAACAGTGGCCCTCCTCGTAAATATTTCAATATGACTGACAAGGGTCTTGCTTTTTACGGCGAGCTTGAAGCTACCTGGAAC
>MWYU01000248.1 GCA_002050375.1 Chitinophagales bacterium 62-2 | reverse complement strand
TTGTAGTATCAGGGGGCTTGCCATTTATTAAAAAGAAATGTGAGAGGAATGATTTTTTAAGGAATAAGATCAAGTAACAGTATTCCTTTATTTAAAAATTCAAGTTATGAACAACGAAGAAAAAGATATTAATAAAGAAGGGGTTGAGGTTTCAAAAGAGGAAGCAACAAGACTAGATGAAAATGACAGCCAGGCAGAAGCAATTAATAGTTTAGAAGAGGATATAATTAGAAACGATGCTATTCCTTTAACATCAAAAGATACTCCTGGTTCCAATGGAGCATTTCCTGTAGGTGCTTTTGATACAAGCAAGGATTAGGTAGAGAATAATTATTCAGAAAAATTTTCTAAAGACGGGCTCTTACAGAAAGAGACGTGTAGTATGAATATGTACCACACGTTAAATAGCAGCGGTATCACAATCAGCTCATTCATGCTCGCTTCGTATCATTTGAAGAAATACGTTTTCTCCATTTAATTTTATTGCCAACGGAAACGGTTATAGGATTATGAAAAAATAATTTCTTTTAAAACCACCAATTACACGGTAAAATGGTGTTAGGTTACTAAAAGTAACACTAAGAATTTTGTAGTTCTGAACATTTATAAGGCACAAGGGTAATGGAAGAACCTTTATCATTACCAACCAAAAATTATCTTGGCCCTTATTTTTTATGGCGTGTACAAAGGGTTTTTGGAGGGGTATGCGACAACCCCTTTTAATTCATTGCCACTTCATGTTGGTAGAAGTCGTTTTACAAGATGCTAACACCCTTCTTTCCCCTGTCATCTTATTGCGCAAGCGATATTCTTAATTGCAGTCCCGCTCTCGTGTTGGTGATAGGTGCCGATGTTGAAATGTAAGGTATAACCCTGCGTTGATCAAAGAAGAATTTTAAATTAACCCTGTTGTTTAACACGTAATCAATTGATGGCTGTATGGTAATCACCTTTTGACCTCCTGTGCTGAATGCATTATTTTGATCCAGACGGCTGTTGCTGGTTGCATCATCACGCATACTAAGGTCTAAGCGGAAGCTTATATCATTTTCCAGCTTTTTATTTTTCATTCCGGGCAACTTGAAAGGCAGATTAAAACCGCGCTTTCTCCAGCTTGCTCCAAATGTCCATTCGGTGCTGTTAACTTCACTTAGCTGGTAGTCAACCAGGCTTAAGCTAAGCTGCCTGCTTTTCTTATACTCGAAGCGGGTATTTAATTGACCGGTGGTGGTTATATCAACTCCAAGCAGGGGAGCAAACGCTTCCTGGATGGTAATATTCGGAACGAGGAAGTAAGGGACAAAATTTCCTGAGACGGGATCAATAAAGCCGGGGGCAAAATATCTGAACGGATCGGCATATAACAAGGCGCTGTTAAAGCTGTTCATACCCAGGCTCCCATTGTAAGCATGTGTAATGCTAATGGTGCTGAAGGTTTTAGCAAGTGCAGGTATACGTGTAAGACCTGTGTAGGTTACTCTCCAGTTAGGTTTGGGCTTAATACCACTAAAAGGATTAGCTTTTATGTTTGGATTTGATTGCTTGATTAATGCAACGGTTTGCGGATCCTGGCCGGTGTAAGCTGCAATAAACGATGGAATTAATACATCCTGCGCATACCGATCATAGCCGGTAAAGTATCCGTCCGGATTTCTTTGCCCAGTTTGATATTTATTGGTTTTCGCCAAACGCTCAGACAGGATAATCCTGTAGTCCTCAAACTTCGTGAAGGTTTCTGATATCTCGTTGGGCTTACCTTTCGTGAACAACGTTTTAAAAGCAATGTATGATACATTGAAACCACCTGTTGCTAACGGACTTAAATGCGAGAAGCGGCCGCTGTCAGGAAGATTTTTGAAAAGCTCAGAGTAATCTTTGGTAAAGGTTTTATCAAGGTTAACGTCAACGGTAAACTCTCTTACAGGTTCGAGCTGTGCGGTAAGGCTTAGCTTCTGCTCAACGCTTTGCCTGAAAAGGAAGTTTAAAGTGGTATCG
>MWYU01000034.1 GCA_002050375.1 Chitinophagales bacterium 62-2 | reverse complement strand
GGGTAAGAATATCTGCCTTTACATATTGTTCCCCTTCCCTTCTTTCAAGTGATGCAAGTATGATACTTCCGAATGCTTCATCCTTAAGTATACGATGACGGTTAGCGGATGAGTTTAGTATACCGTAAGTACCCACTAAACTTTCGTAAGAAGTATTTAGTTTATCCCTCGTTACTTCGTCATTACCAAGAGATAAGTAAGCATCTCGTATTGCAACATATTCCTTATAAAACTCTAGGTCTTTCTTGTCGTGCAAGTCGGGCTTAAAGACCGGATGCTCACCCTTCGCTGTTGCATAAGAAACAAAACCTATCCTCTCATCATAAATAATTAGTGCGCCTTCTTTAAGTAAGGGATTGATGTTTATTAATTCATCTAACGGATCTTCTTTCTCTGCAAATTCAATATGATGTGCTGCCTCACCTTCATTATAAAACTTATGGTCGTATTGCTTAAGGGCTGCTGAGATATTGTTGATCTCACTGCTTAAGGCATCCGCATTTTTCCAATGAATGTCTGGTTGAATTTCCGCAACGTTGGAATATAATTTATAGACGTATTGTTTATTGTGCAATGCTCTCGCAGCAACCAATACAATTGCTTCATGCTGCGATTGATCTTTGGCTTTAACTATGTTAAGAATCCTTGCACTTTGCTTTTGTACCACTGCTCCATCCTTTTCATCCAGGTATGCCATTGCCCTATTTATATTATCAGCAGGCGCTATATCAAATAACCCCAATTGTACAGAAGTGTTAATCCCTTTGCTTTCAGGCATGGGAAGAAAGGTTAGTTTCTTACCTTCTGCAACACTTTCTTTTGCTCCAAATGAAAGCTGCTGAAAAGCTTTTTTATTAAAACGGTTGCTGATGCCTTCACTTAAATTGTCCTTTAGCTTTTCACTAACAGCGGCAATATTTCCATGCTGCCATACTACTTGATGAGCATTACCATATTGGTTTTTACCTGCTTTAATTTCGTCGCCTGTTATGATTTCAGGATGTTGGTGGATGTACTGGTTAATATGATAGGAGCCAAACTCATTCTCCTGCGATATGGTTGAGATCAATAATTCTTCATCCCCACTTAACTCCTTCTTGCTGCTGTTTTTCTGAACAATAAGTAGGTGGCTGGGAGCTTCTGTATTACCCGTATCTTTCATAAGATTATCAGGCATCACGCTAAGGCTGATAAAATCAGCTTCACCAAATACATATAGTCTTGCTACCTTGTTAGAAGGATTGTTTAAAAAAGCATCAGTGGTAATATAAGCTAACAAGCCTCCCTCTTTTATCTTATCCAAGCCTTTTACAAAGAAGTAATTATGGATTTTTCCGGATAAAGCTTCACTTCGATATGCTGGATCATATACGGGGAAATTACCAAAAGGAATGTTGCTGACAATAACGTCATATTGATTGCTCTCCTCTACTCGCGTCTGCTCAAAAGGAGTTATATTAACATTCACGGGAACTTTCAAAGAACTGCACATTGCAGCTAATACACGTCCAGATAACATATCTTTTTCAACTGCTGTAATACTTTGCAAACCCGGAAATGCTTTAGCTGCTTCCGTTATAAAAATGCCGGCACCACTGCTTGGCTCATAAAGGTGTGTTGGTTTGATCCCTTGCTCCTGTAAAACATTATATAAAGTTTGCGGTACAACTCCAGGAGTATAAAAAGCAGTGAGTATACTATTCTTTATAGAATCCATTGCCTGCTTGTATTCCGTTTCGTTCAAATGTTGCTGCAACAGTTGATGCAGTTCCTTTATTTTAGGGTACAGCTTCAAATCTTCCTGGGAAGCATTCAAAGTCTCCCATTCCTCAATCTTATTATTTGGATAAAGCACAGCTTTGATGCCTCCAAACCCTGAGTATTTTTTCAAGGCTTCCACCTGATTTTCGGAAAGCTGCTGACTCGGGCTCCATCTAAGTGCAACACGTATCGCTTCGATATTATCCTGTAACTTATTTTGACTATTGTATCCCATAC
>MWYU01000102.1 GCA_002050375.1 Chitinophagales bacterium 62-2 | reverse complement strand
GGAGTGTATCACCCGTTCAGGGAATAGACCAGATCACACAAAACATAGGCAAAACAAGTAACCGTGGTTTTGAGTTGGGGATAACAACCAATAATATTAAGACGAAAGACTTTAGCTGGACGTCTAATGCTAACCTTACCATTAACAGGAACAGGATCGTTGATCTTTATGGTGATGGAAAAAGTGACACCCTTAACCAATGGTTTATAGGAATGCCTATAGATGTTCGGTTTGGTTATGTTTACAATGGTGTATGGCAATTGACAGACGACACTTTAAAGACACCTCAAGGCATTGTTCGACCCGGCGATGCAAAGGTTAAAGATATTAATGGAGATAACGTCATAAACGCTTTCGACAGAACTATCATCGGAAACATTCAGCCCGATTTTATTTGGGGATTTGGCAACACATTCAAGTATAAAAATATTTCGTTGTATGCTTTTGTTCATGGTGTTCAGGGCACCCACGAGGTAAATACTTTAATGACGGATAATAATGTTAACTCGGGTGTAAGATATACTACTGTTGTAAAAAATTGGTGGACTCCTACCAATCCTACCAACGACTTTTATGCTAACCGGCTAAATGCTAATCCGCGTGGTGCAGGAATTGTGCAAAGCAGCAGCTTCATAAGAGTAAAAGATATCTCCCTCACCTACGATTTTAAAGGAAGCTTATTGGAAAGACTGAAACTGACCAGGCTTCGTGTATATGTTGAAACAAGAAATCCGTTTACGTTTACCAAATGGACAGGTCTCGATCCTGAATTTACCAGTCAGCAAACCATTCCACTTCAGAGAGAATACTTATTAGGTTTAAATGTTAGTTTATAAAAATTATAGTTTACCAATAAATTGTTGCCATGAAAATTAAAAATACAATCATCCTCGCTTGTTGCTGTATTCTTATGAATATGGCTTGTTCTAAAGATGTGCTTAAAGAAGACTCTGCAGGCGTTCTTACAGCCAATCTTCTTTTTACCAGTAAGGCCGGTTTCGAAAATGCTTTGAATGGCTTGCACGATGAAGTGCGCCGCTACCATTCAGGAGATGAGTATAATACCATTAATGGATTCATGGCGGTGCAGGCAGTTATTGGTGTAGATAATGCTTATGGTAACTGGCGCGATCCTTCTACCGATATATACAACCTTTGGGGAACCCTTAATAATCCCTCGGTAGCTCATTATAGTTATGTATTTGGATGGCTATATGAAACTATTAATGCTGCTAATACTATTATTGGACGTTCAGAAAATAGTGGTATTAGCTGGACGGAGACTGACAAGAACAGGATAGTTGCTGAAGCAAGGTGTATAAGAGCGTGGTGTTACAGGCATCTTACTTATTTATGGGGAGATGTGCCTTTAACATTAGAAGAGTCAAGAGGAGATAATATTAAAACAGATTGGCAGCGCACTCCTGTTGCGGAGGTAAGAAAAGCGATGGAAGAGGATTTGCTCTTTGCTTCACAAAATTTGCCCGATGTTTCAACAAGTGATGTAAGAATGATAAGAGGAGTAGCTCAGCATCTGCTTGCCGAATTGTATCTGTCAATGGGCCAGTATGATAAAGCTAAGATCGAAGCGACAAAAGTTACAGCAAGTGCTAATTATAAATTAATAACCCAGCGTTACGGAGTTACCAGAAATGCTGCAGGAACACCTTTTACCGATATGTTTATAGAAGGAAATTCTAAAAGAAGCCAGGGTAATACTGAAGCTTTGTGGGTTATTCAAAATGAATTAGCAGTGGTAGGTGGCGAGGGTAATAACGTAATGAGAAGGTTCTGGGTTAACAGGTATTACTCCATAGCTGTGAGTGGAAAAAATCCTGTTGCTATTTCTGCTGAAAATGGCGGCCGGGGTATTGGCAGATTAAGCCCTACAAGATGGGCCTTGAGTTTATATGCTCCTGATGATGACAGGGGATCTGTTTTTGCATTCCGTTATTATTATACCGTCAATAATCCAACCGGTATTCCAACGGGCACTAAT
>MWYU01000063.1 GCA_002050375.1 Chitinophagales bacterium 62-2 | reverse complement strand
CACCTGGGAAGTTTAGAATGGAATATAGAGGAGCTGGCTAAGCGGCTTGATAAGTTTCCAAACATGGCTGTTGACATGGCAGCACGCCTGTCGGGACTTCAATACCAGGCTGTAACAAACTGGAAGGGTGTAAGGGATTTTTTTATTAAATATCAGGACCGGCTTATTTATGCAACCGACCTGGAAGCAGGCGGCCAATAAATGCTCCTGAATTGGAAAAACGTTTACATGATAGCTGGGCTGTGCGACTGGAATTTTTTTGTAAGTGATGAGATGATGCATTCGTCAGGCTTTGATGCAGCGTTCAAAGCTTTAAAACTACCGAAGTCAATTGTTGATAAAATTTATCACCGAAATGCTGAAAAATGGTTTCCAGGTATTAATAAAAACAAGTAATAAGTGCTCTTTCAATTCCGCCGAATAAGTTAAATGAATATCAATACACAAAGCATTAATAATATAAACAAACTATAAATATGAAAGATAACCGCAGGAGTTTTTTAAAGCTATCTGGTCTTGCAGGTCTTGGCTTTGCCGGAGGTATAATGAAAGGTTTTGCCAAAGAACCACAGGAAAGCATTGAAGCTGCTCCTGGTAACACATTTTATAAACAGCAATTCAACATGTCAGGATATGCTGCGCCTAAAATGGAGACGGTAAGAGTAGGGTTTATAGGTCTCGGTCAGCGTGGTCCAAGTCATTTAAATAATATGACCAAATTAGGTGGAGTTTCCATTATGGGTTTATGTGACATCCGCGAGGAAAGTGTACTTAAAGCACAAAAGGGTATTGAAAAATCAGGGCAAAAACCAACCCACTATTTTGGTAATAAAGATGCATGGAAAAAGCTTTGCGACCGTAAAGATGTCGACCTGATATACATTGCTACCCCCTGGGATCTGCATGTACCTATGGCTGTATATGCTATGGAGCAAGGTAAGCATGTGGCAATTGAGGTACCTGCTGCTAAAACACTGGATGAATGCTGGCAATTAGTGAAAACGTCTGAAAAAACACGTAAACATTGCATGATGCTTGAAAACTGTTGCTACGATTTTTTTGAGCTCATGACTTTGAACATGGCAAGACAGGGATTCTTCGGCGATATCATACATACCGAAGGTGCTTATATACATTATCTGCTTGACCTTAATTTTAAGAAAGACGGATACTATGATATGTGGCGCCTAAAAGAAAATATAGGAAGAAATGGAAATATTTATCCTACTCATGGTCTTGGACCTGTTTGCCAGGTGATGAACATTAACAGGGGAGATAAAATGGACTACCTGGTTTCGATGTCTAGCATTGATAACATGATGAATGAAGAGGCAAAAGAACTTGCAGCCAAAGACGACTTTTATAAACCCTTTGTAAATAAACCCTATCGTGGAAACATGAACACAACCGTCATACGTACCAATAAAGGCAGAACGATCATGATTCAGCATGATGTAACCACACCAAATGTTTATTCCAGGATTCATAAGATAAGCGGAACAAAAGGCTCAGCCTTAAAATATCCTTCTCCTAAAATAGCATCCAGTCATGATAAATGGCTAAGCGAACAGGAATTTAAATCGCTGGAAGAAAAGTACCAGCCACCAATTGTAAAAAAGGTAGGAGAATTAGCTAAACAAGTAGGAGGACACGGCGGAATGGATTTTTTAATGGACTGGCGACTAATTGATTGTCTGCGAAATGGATTACCCCTCGACCAGGATGTTTATGATGCCGCCTTGTGGAGCGCTATTGCGCCTTTAAGTGAAAAGTCTGTAGCCAATCGTTCAACATCCGTTGATGTACCGGATTTTACAGCAGGTTTATGGAAACAAAATAAACCGGTAGATATCTCACTTGAAACGGGCGGAACTACAACAGTTAAAGTATAAGATTGGATACGTAAAATTACTGCCTCTTGAAGCCGTTCTTTATTTCCCTGCTTTAATGAATCTTGAAATTGATTATAACGTAAACTGAGGTTATGAAAATTGGGTATGGTTTCCTGCAA
>MWYU01000283.1 GCA_002050375.1 Chitinophagales bacterium 62-2 | reverse complement strand
GTACTTATGCTAACAGGAATACCTATGTATTATTGGTTTAACAAAAGAAATAACAAAATTATTATTGAACGCTAATGCCGATTAGCAGACCATTAAGGTTAAATTTCATTTCAGGACACTGTTTTTAATGTAACCCTGCATTGAGTCTTTATCCTTTATAACCACCTGCGACCATCCGCTGCTTGATGATAATATTGTAACAACAGTGCCTGCTTTTACAGTAGTAACAAGAGGATACTCAAAGGTTGGGCCTGATCTCATATATACATCTTGTGTAAGTTTTATATCGTATTGAGCGGTATTGGCTGAAGTTGCTGGCAGCTTATTGGGAGTTGCAATACTTTTAGCAGTTGTGTTACCGCTTGCAACAACATTATTAGGAGCCTTATCGGAAGTGGCAACAGGACTATTGTAAATTCCGTTGGTAGTTACAACAGGTTTATTAGCAGCAGCACCCAAGGTTATTCCAGGCTTATTTGAAGTAGTATTATTAGTTATACCGGTGGCTTTATTTGTTGTGTCTTTGGTTATATTAACGGATGAAGTAGAATTAGGTATGTCCGGTTTAATTTGAGCGGGACTCTTAAGTATTATCTCCGGTTGCCCTTTATAATCCATAACTGTACCGGTAACACATACCTGCTGATTAGCATAATGTACTTCGGGTTGCGGAGGGAATTCTTTTAAATCCTCTGCAAAGATCACCAGCGTAAGCGAATGATTTGGAGAACCTCCTCCCATATTCAAAAGGGTAGGCGTATTTACAGCATTTGGTACAAAGCGGCCTCCAAAGATTTTACCACAAACCGTTACTGTTTGCCCGATGTTGGTTTGCACATCCTGTAAAGAAACTTTCTGCCCGATAGTTGAAGTGATAGAAATAATTAAAACAAGAAAAATAGTAAAGATTTTTTTCATAATATATCCTTTGTCCGAAAGAAAATACAATTTGTGCAAATTTACAATAGCTCTTACAAGTACAAAAAGCTTATGTAAACATGGGTGGTACAATAATATTTTTTTAAACGTTCGTTTAAGTTTTTGGAAGAAGTGTAAACAGCAAGGCTTTAATGTTCTTGTAAAATATTCTAAGTTCTAAGAGTGCTTAATCTAAAGTTTGAGGTGACCAAAAGTAAAGGCAAGTAGTTAGAAGCTCGTTATAATTTTGTTCTCTTAATCTATAAATCGGCAGATTGAGTAATTCCTGAAAATCTTTTGTTTTCACTTTGCGCTATATATTTTTCCCTGATAATTGTATAAACAGGTTTTTCATAAACCTTACTTTCTAGCCACGAAATAATATCGAGATAAGAGAATGCCCGGGCTTCATAAACATTTTGCTCAAACTCTTTTAAGTTGTTTAGTAAGTTCTCAAAAGCTTGTTTCAATTCTTTACGTGAAAGGTTGAATGAGATGCGCAAAAATTTAAATACCTGTTCTTCTACTGCACTTAAGTTTTCCATTTTTGCCATAAACCGGTAGACCGACTTTATTAGATACTCCAATATATTATAATTGCCAATTTCGTAATGAGCAATTAAGTGCAGCAACCGTGCATAGCATTGAAGGTCGCTTCTTAAATCAACCTTCCAGTTAATAATCTTGTTTAAATAGCCGATCGCCTTTTCATAGTCTCCATTACCAAAATACAGTGAAGCGAACTTGTAGTAAAATACCAGGATCCGGTGCCGGTCAAGATACAGCCAGTTCTCCTGTAATTTCTCTTCAATAACAGGAACCAATTGCACTCCTTCCTTAAAGGTTCCATCCATGAAATGCCTGTTTATTCTGGCGATATTTACATAAACAAAAAGCTGTATTCTGTTATTGTCACTATTAATAAATAAAAACAGCAAAAATGATCATATCGGTTAGCTGATCAAAAGTACCTGACAGCACCAATAAACATCCCCACACACATTGATATACCAAAGAATTACCCGGTGCCTGGGCCTTGTTTAATTTTGCTACCGGGCTAAAAAATAAACCCTCTTTTGCCATAGCATAGTATGGACG
>MWYU01000077.1 GCA_002050375.1 Chitinophagales bacterium 62-2 | reverse complement strand
CTACGCAGGCCGCATGACCTGGGAAGATCTTTTCGAAAGCCGTTTCTTTGCCAGCCGTATCACTAAATCTACAATGGATAATGTTTTTGATCAAAGCCTTTCTGCTTATATAAAAGATCCATTGTTTAGATTATGGGAAGGAGAAAATATAAAGGAGAAAATATTCAATTACGAACAAGACCTCTGGTCTTACTAACTACACTTTGATATTGAACAAAAAAGAGCTTTTAAAAGAGCTCTTTTTTTATGCTACTAATTCAGGAAATTCTAAGTCTAAAATGATAAGAGTTAATAGGTTTTGACGCATAATTCAACAGCGTTTGTGCCGATAGACGAGGATGTTAAAAGTTAGACTTATTTATTTTCCAGTCTTGTACCCGGCAATGGAATAATATAATATATACACGTAGCAGGGCAGCATACAAATTAAAAAAGCAAGGCTGTTACCAATAGCTGGTTTTTCTTTTAATGATGCATAAAGCAAGGGAATTAATGCACCGCCTGCAATGCCCATAATGAGCAATGCCGAACCTATTTTAGTAAACTTACCTAAACCTGCAATTGCCAGCGGAAAAATAGCAGGCCACATTAAAGCATTGGCAAGGCCCAATAAGGCAATAAAGGTTATAGCTGTGTAGCCGGTTGTTGCAAATACACAAAGGGAAAAAATAATTCCTGATATGGCAGAAATTTTTAAAGCTGTTTGTTGTGAGATAATTTTTGGTATTGTAAAAATTCCTGCTACATAGCCCAGCAACATAGCTATTAAAGTAAACGTGGTAAAATATTTTGTTTTGTCTAAAGTAATACCAATAGTTCTGCCATAAATGCCTATAGCATCACCGGCCATTACTTCAACTCCAACATATAAAAAAAGGCACAATACACCTAACAGTAAATGCCTGAATTGAAATACACTCGTTTTCGTTTTTGACGCTGAAATCGATGCATCGTCTTCTTCTGCTTCAATCTCTGGCAACGTTGATTTTTTAATAACGAAGGCTAGTACAACGAGCAAAACAGCAATAACAATGTAAGGAGTAATAACCCTCGAGGCAAGTTGGTTTAATAGGGCTTCTTTTTCGACAGGGTTAGTTGCAGCATTAATATTGGCTTCTAATTGTCCCGCGCCTTTTAAAACTATAGCCCCTAAAATTAACGGACTTAGAGCTCCGGCAATTTTATTGCACAGGCCCATAATACTTATTCGTTTTGCCGCGCTTTCAATAGGGCCAACAATACTTATATATGGGTTAGAAGCAGTTTGTAATAATGCCAATCCAGTCCCTTGTATAAATAGACCTGTTAAAAACAAAGCAAAACTTCGGCTGTTGGCTGCAGGTACAAAAATGAGAGAGCCAACTGCCATTATCAATAAGCCTAACGCCATTCCGTTTTTATAACCTGTTCTTTTTAGTATGTAAGACGAAGGTATGGCGAGAAAAAAATAAGCCATGTAAAAAGCAAAGGTTACAAAGAACGCTTGTATGTCTGTTTCAAGCTGACAGGCTAGTTTAAGAAAAGGAATTAGTGTTCCGTTAAGCCATGTTACAAAGCCAAAAACAAAGAACAGAACGCCGATAATAACCATAGCTTTCTGGCTGTCAGATGTTTTTCTTACATCGGCTTTAGTACCAGGAGTTGCAGAAATAGTTGAGTTGGTTTTTTCCATGTTGAATTATGAGTTAGTAAAATAATAAAAACATTATGCTTAAAAGTAATAATACATTTCGAGGTATTAATAATCCTTTCAAAGTTCGAGTAGCTACCATATAAGTCTTCTACTGTTTGACTGGTCTCAAAACGTTAGCTCAAGCTATGCACTTTAGTGCAAGACTTTAGTTTCTACAAATCTAAATAAGTTTGTAGGATGGAGCATTTAAGAAAGAGTAGCCATAGCGTTCATCAGTTGCGCGTTCATATTGTTTGGAGTACTAAGTACAGGTATTCGGTGTTGAAAGGAGATATTCAGTTAAGGTGTAGGGATTTGCTACGCCAGGTTTGTGATAGCATGGATGTTAGGATTTTGAAAGGTG
>MWYU01000326.1 GCA_002050375.1 Chitinophagales bacterium 62-2 | reverse complement strand
CAGCAAGCCCTTTATTAATTATTTTTTTAGGCCTTTAACATAAGCTATAGTTTGAGGCACCTGTGTGAATATATTGCTGCTTTCATCCTCAATATAATAGTGCTTTACTTTTGCCTTTTGCGCTGCTTTTATAACAGCAGGAATATTAATTTGCCCTGTTCCCAATGCAACATCGTGTTCGGGTGAAGTGCTTCCTGACAGATCTCCTTTCACTTCATTCTTAAGATCTTTCATGTGCAAAGCCTTGTACCGTTTGCCATACTTATTCAATAACGCGGCAGGATCATGTCCGGGAAAAAAAGCCCATAGTATATCAAGCTCGAGGCTTACATATTTTGGATCTGTTTGTGTAACAAGATAATCGTACAATGTTCCATCCTTATAAGGCTGAAACTCAAAACCGTGGTTATGATAAATGAATGTCAATCCATATTGATCTTTCAGGATTTTACCAGCCCGGTTGAAGTCCTCAACTGCCTTTTGCATCTCTTCAAGAGTCATCGTTTTTGAATGTGGGATACCCGCAACTCTTACATACTCCGCTCCTAACGTTTTTGCATTTTGTGCAACCTCAGCAGTTTTATTAACCAAATCAGGATAACCAACGCCAAAGGAAGAACACTTCAAACCTTTTTCATCCAGCATACTTCTTAATTGCTGTGCAGTCTTTCCAAACAGGTTTGAAAATTCAATATCGGTAATTCCAAGGCCTTTAATTATATCTAAGGTTGAAGGAACGTCTTTTTCAAACTGTTTACGATAGGTATATGAAACAACTCCAAGCTGGCCCTTAAAAAGAGGTTTCTCTTTTTTCGCCTGAGCCGTAAAGGTTTGCAGCAACAAAAAAAACAGGAGTGATAATGTTGTTATTTTTTTCAAAGCAATACTTATTTAAAACTGTAATTAATTTTTGTGCGACGTACTTTATACTTTCGGCTCCCACCCTTTTTCATAGCTTCTGCCCCACAATTTCATGCCTTCCTTACTATTTGTAATGTGGCCGTTTTTGGGATCGCAAATCAATGTCTCTCCGGTACGTTGCGCAATATTAGCAAGGTGACAAAGCAACACAGATTTAGCAGCTTCATCAACAGGAGAATTTAATTTGGCATCGCCTCTAATTGTTTTTACAAAATTGTCGAAGTGCAATATTTCAATACTTCCGCTTGCACTTACTGTATTATTAGCATCGGTTGGAGTGTCTTCCTTAACTTCTTTTACCAACTTATTTTTTGAATCATAAATCCTGTAATCTCCGCCACCTTTATTTACCAGTGAACCTTTTGTACCATAAATAATAAAGCCCCTTCCCGAACCTTCTACAGGATAATTATTGCAACTGCGTCCTTCCCATGTAATGTTGGCTTTATCGCCAAATTCAAAACCTGCTATCTGTGTATCCGGAGTTTGCCAGTCATCTTTAAAAGCATATCTGCCACCGGTAGATGTTACTTTAGTTGGAAAGTCTACACCTAAGAACCAGCGGCAGCAATCAATTTCATGTGTACCATTGTTACAGGCTTCGCCGGTTCCCCAATTCCAGAACCAATGCCAGTTATAATGTACAAGGTTATCCTTATATTCTTTACGAGGTGCAGGCCCTTGCCATAATTCAAAATCTAAAGTAGATGGAACAGGTATTGTTTTGCCAACACCTATTCCGGGTCGGGCAGCCGTGTACCATGCCTTAGCCATGTAAACGTCTCCTATAACACCTTCGCGTATTGATTGAACCGCTTGCTGAAGCGTTGGAAACGAACGACGCTGGTTACCCATTTGTACATGCTTACCATATTTATGATAAGCCTCTGATGTTAATTCTCCTTCCCGTGGATTGTGGCCGACAGGCTTTTCTACATACACATGTTTTCCTGCTTTTACGCCCATAATAGCTGCCGGTGTATGCCAATGGTCGGGCGCGGCTATTATTAATGCATCGAAATCTTTTTGCTCGAGCAGCTTGCGTATATCTTTAATAACCGTGGGTTTTCTATTCTGGTTTTTTACTGCATCAAGGCCTTTTTTAATGGCGCCATCTTCTACAT
>MWYU01000160.1 GCA_002050375.1 Chitinophagales bacterium 62-2 | reverse complement strand
GTACAACTCATAGCAATAAACCTAACCTTTACTATATCACTTTTACCTGCCACCAATGGCTGCCTTTGTTCCAATTAATTAATGGATATGACTTAGTGTATAACCGATTTAATTATATAGTGTTGGAAAGAAAACCTATTACTTATTCTATTTCAATTGCTTGTGCATTAAAATAGCTGTTGAATATTTATCAACAGAGTGTGAATCTACAATGGAGAGGCTGATTTTTTGCTGATGATTCGCTATAAAACCTCTTTCATGCGCCAGCGTTTTGAGCAACAAATGAACCTTCGTACTGTAGCTATTTCTGATGTTAAGTTTCCTTTAAAGAGTCGAGATGAGTTGCCGCCGGTTTTAATGGCGCTGAAGTATATTTTCGTTACGCCTGAACTCAATGAGAAAGTCTTTGCACTGCTTGAAAAAAAGATATGCAGCGGCAAAAAGAAAACAGGCAGAAAAGGCATGGATCTGTGGCATATACTCGTGCTGGCCGTAGTGCGCCATGCCTGTGGCACAAACTGGGATACCCTTGAAACCTGGTCTAATCATCATGAACTCATTCGCGGGGTGATGGGAGTTCATGCTACTGCCTTTATTGAAGAAGAGAAAATAGAATTCGCTTATCAAACCATATTAGACAATGTTAGTTTGATTGATGAAGCATTACTGCACGAGATAAACCTGCTGGTAGCAGATGCGGGACATAAGTTGGTTAAAAAAAAAGAAGATGAGGCACTCAAACTAAAAACCGACAGCTATGCGGTGGAAACGAATGTACATTTTCCTACTGACCTTAATTTACTTTGGGACAGCCTGCGCAAGTGTTTGGATATGATAGAGAAGTTGCTGGAAATAACTGTTGTAAAAGGCTGGCGAAAAATAAAAAATCTTAGAAAAAGTCTTAAGAGCCTCTTCAGGGTTACTTCACAGCATGTATTTAAAGGCAAAAATGAGCAGCAAAAGAAACAATATGTAAAGCAATATCTGCTGCAGGCAAGGCTGCTCAAAGAAAGGGTTGAGGAACTTATAAAAACGCCGCCGCTAAGCCCAGGCAATGAAAAGCAAATATTGTCAATCATTATAAGCCTTGAGCATTATAAAGATTACCTCACAAAGTTTACAGACCAGATAGAACGTCGATTGCTAAAAGGTGAAACTATCGCTTCTGAAGAAAAGGTGTATTCTATTTTTGAAGAACACACAGAATGGATAAGCAAGGGCAAGCTTAATAAGAAAGCAGAACTTGGTCATCTTGTTCTGATCACAACTGACCAACATCAGTTTATTATTGATTATAAAGTAATGGAAAAGCAAAAGGATGCCAAACAGGTAAGTGACTTATGTGAGAGAATAAAAAAGAACTATGGTGGTAAAAAGCTTTACAGTCACAGCTTTGATAAAGGCTTTTGGAGCAAAGACAACCAAACTGCACTTCAAGGGGCATCGATAGAGCAGGTGATACTTCCCAAAAGAGGCCGGCATAACAAGGAAGATAAAGCAAGGGAAAGCAGTTCTACATTTAAAAAGCTCCGCAATGCACATAGTACAGTGGAAAGTAATATCAACATGTTAGAGCATCATGGCCTTAGCAGATGTATGGACAAAGGGCTGCACGGCTATAAGCGATGCGTGGGATTAAGTGTTTTAGCTTACAACCTGCACGTGCTTGGCAATGTACTTAAAGCAAAAGAGCACGCAGCAGAAGCTAAAAGAGAAAATCGAAGGCTGAAACAAGCAGCTTAAGGGGAAAAGCTATCTCTAAAACAGATACCGGCCGGGCAGCAGTATGTCCATAAAGAAGAAAATTGATACTTAAATGGCTAAAATTTATTAATATGATGGATACCTTCTTATAAAACTATTACACTTTTAAAATAAATTTATGGCCAGGTTAAAATATAATCAGGGCTTAAAGAAAAAAGGAAGTGTTTTCTTGCAGACACTAATTATGTTGGTAAGCTTACCGATGGCACTACTTTCGACAGTGGTAATAATGTGACTTTTTCTTTAGGCGGCCTTATCATTGGATGGCAGGAAGGCATTCCGCTTATTGC
>MWYU01000051.1 GCA_002050375.1 Chitinophagales bacterium 62-2 | reverse complement strand
GTCTTAGACCTCCTGCCTTTGAAAAAGGCACGTAATAGAAACCGCCAAAGCAGAAAATGATTAACTAACTTACCCTGTAATACTAATGCTATGGGATCGTGCCCAGGATTTCAAACTGAACGGGTTTACGCACTCCGCTTTTTCTCACCGTCTAAAAATGCATACAGGAATGACATTTGTAAATACAGGGTTATGGGAAAAAAAGCAATCATCTTAGACTTAGACAACACGATTTACCCGGTAAGTGCCATTGGTGATAAACTCTTCAAAACTTTGTTTACGCTCATCGAAGAAAAGGGTGAATACAAAGGGAACTTAGAAGAAATTAAAAGCCGCATTATGCGACAACCTTTTCAGGTGGTAGCCAATGATTTTTCTTTTAGCGAACAACTGGTAGCTGAATGCTTACAACTACTTTCAGCGTTGACGTATGAAGACAAAATGGAGCCGTATGAAGGGTATGAAACATTAAGGAGCTTTCCCTGTAAAAAGTACCTGGTCACCACAGGTTTCACCAGATTGCAATATAGCAAAATCAAGCAACTTGGCATTGGTAACGACTATGAAGTGATCTTTGTAGTTGACCCGAGCCAATCAGAATTGACGAAAAAAGATATTTTCCAAAAGATACTTGCAGAGCATCAGTACACACCAGATGAAGTATTAGTGGTTGGAGACGACCCACATTCTGAAATTAAAGCAGCAAAAGAACTTGGAATAGAAACGGTTCTTTATAACCACAACAGGGAACAGCCCGAACTAAATGACCAAAAGACAATACATTCCTTTAAGGAAATAACACCTTACCTAAACTGAGTCAATGAATACGGATAAGTCAGCAGAAACAATAAAACTTTTTGAATTTGGTGTCGAGGGTGGTGGCAGTTCTGTGTTTAAGTTGCCGGATAATACGGTAGTTGAAAGGGGAGATAGTGGTGGTTTTTTGGATGAAGAAGAGGACCCACACCGGTCCTGGGAAAAAGTTTTTGACAGTTGGGAAACATGGTGGCGGCAATTCATTAACAAGCATCAATCTTCCTGGATTTGCTTCTATCCGATATTTATGGATGAACAAGTGAAACCATTAATAAAAGAAAGTTTACAGCATATCAAATCTGGTAATAGAAAGGATGTTGATGTAAAAAACTGGGAGCGGCTAATTTCTGAAACAAACAAGAGATCACGGAAGATGTAAGAACTTCTTTTGAGTGCACACCTCTGCATCGCATGAAAATTGCGAATGCTAGGCATGTTCATTTCTTTCGTTTCCTCATCAATTTTAGTTCTCTGCATTTTGTTTATGCAACAACTTCTCAAAAACAACTATTATTCTATCAAATTCAACTTTTTGCTCTTCCGTATTAGGAGGATCGATCAAATAGCTATTCATCGCTGCATAAAGCTTGTTCACTCTTTCTGCCGCGATAGCTAACAAGTCCTTGTAGCCCTCAGACGTTTTGTTGTACTTCTTGGCGTACAAGATAAAGTCGTAGGGATAGCGGCTTCTTAACGCTCCATACCAAAGGTTGCTGACATACCCGTGCACATGGAGAGGCTTCACAAATCTTTCAAGCTGGTGTAAATCTTGGTCTTTGTTTTCGCCAATAATCATAACTGTAAATTTATTGGCATCAAGAAGAATGGAGGAGTTCAACATTTGGTCTCACAGACCCTCATCATTTTTCCACCGTTTGTTTATACCCGGTTGGCATCCTATTTATTTAGGAACTCTTGATGCCATACGAAAATAGCTAAATATTGATTGAGGATTTTTATAAATTTAGAAGCTACCTCAGTGTTGACACTTCAGGAAACGCCAAATGAAGTCCAGGGTGCTCTTCGAACACCTTGAACAACCCTATTTGAAGCAGTCCTTCTAAAATCTATTAGTCTTTAGACTCCCCTGCTGATTTAAGTGTTCCCACGGATCACTTAAATCATAAATGGCAGCAGGTCTGCGACCGGCATAAGACAAGCGCTGCTGATTATTGATAATAAAGCGCATTAGAGAGAAAATGTAATAGCTACACGCTATAAGTTGTTGACCCCTGGTA
>MWYU01000747.1 GCA_002050375.1 Chitinophagales bacterium 62-2 | reverse complement strand
GCTTAAATCCATGCGGGTAATCGTGATATTAAAAATAATATTCTCTTTAAGCCGTAGTCTTATTGGCTAATTATAGAAGATGAAAGAAAATAACTTAGGTAAATCGAAGGCTTTAATGATTTACTTTCTTTCTCATTTTACGCTACTTCATCCAATTTTATGTATGCAAAAGAACTTAGAATAATTTCTGAATTTAGAAATTAATAGTAGATGCGACAGAATAACTACATCAAAAGCCGGATGCGTTTCTGCAAACACAGTGAAATTTCTTATATTAAAGAAGAATAGCACCAGATCCAGTTCTTCACCTATTTGTTGTGATGATAACCCGGAATTGTTTCCTATGTATAAGCCTATATCGAATTCATCCTGAACAATGCGCTTTAATTTTACTAGTTCACCATTTACTGTTGTTTAACAAGCTAAGGGAACATTGGGTGAAAAGTGCAGCTTATGTTATTGCTAATTATTTACTTTTTGTTTACTGCCCTTCATCTTATCCTTAAAAACTTTTTCAAACTTTTCGAGCTTGGGTTGTATTACATAACGGCAATACATTTGGTCCGAGTTGTTGTTGTAGTAATTCTGGTGATAGTCTTCGGCCACATAAAAATGCTTTAATGGTTCTACTGTAGTTACAATAGGTTTGCTCCATGCTCCCGTTTTATCAAGTGCAGCTTTATATTGTTCTGCTTTTTGTTTTTGTTCAGCGCTGTTATAAAATACTGCGCTGCGATATTGCGGTCCGCGGTCATTACCTTGTTGGTCAACAGTGGTAGGGTCGTGTGTTTTCCAGAACACTTCCAGTAATTCGTCAAAAGTTATTTTTGCCGGATCGTAAACAATTTGCGCAACCTCAACATGACCTGTATTTTTACTGCAAACCTGCTCATAAGTAGGATTTACTACATGTCCACCACTATATCCGCTCGTTACTTTTAAAACACCATCTAATTGTTGAAACACTGCTTCAACGCACCAAAAGCATCCGGCACCCAGCGTGGCTGTATCTGTTTTTATATTTGTCATACTGTTTACATTTGCGAAGTTGGTAGAAAAATGATCAGTCTGTGCACATGAAAAGAGCGTAAGAGCTACGAAAAGATTACCTATCATATATTGTAGCCTTGTTATTGGTTTCGAAATCATCTACGAAATTTTATATCTTTTTGATGACGGAGCAATTTACTTAACATCTTCAAAATGCTTGGATGCCAGGGCGAGGATTAACACTAATATGGGTAAAACACATTTACTTTTAACAGCCGGTTTGCGTTCTCAGGTTGTTGATTCGATTAAAGAATAATAGAGCAATGAAACAATCACCTCTAATACATGCCATCCGCTTAATACCGGGTGAAGATGTTAAGCAATCACTACAGAATTTTGTTGCCGCTCATAACATACATGCAGGGTGGGTGATTACTTGTGCAGGCAGCCTTACTGAATATAATATAAGATTCGCCAACCAGGGCGAGGGCAGCAAAGGCAATGGTTATTTCGAAATGATAAGTCTCACCGGTACGCTGTCTGTCGCCGGTTCTCATGTACATATAAGCGTGTCGGATAGTACAGGCAAGACTATTGGCGGCCACCTGATGGACGGTTGCAAAGTGTACACTACTGCCGAAATAATAATTGGCGAAAGCAGTCATCTGCTTTTTACCAGGGAAAAAGATGGAACTACTCCCTGGAAAGAATTACAGATAAAACACCGTTAACTTTATTTACCGTCTTAAGGCTTTAATTTTGCTGGAATAGGCTAATGGAGAAACCCTGTTCTATAGGCTTTAAAGAAGTGCCTTAAGAACTTTCAGAATACAAAAAGATTAAATATGAAAATTGGAAGTTGCTATTAATTAAGCGCCATGACCAGGATTGAAGAATTATTTAAAAGGAAACAGCATAACATTTTAAACGTTTATTGCACAGCAGGCTATCCACGACTTAACAGTACAGTTGAAGTAATGGAAGCTCTGCAAGCGAATGGTGCAGACCTGATTGAACTTGGAATGCCTTACAGTGACCCGCTTGCTGACGGTCCTGTTATACAGGAAAGCAGCGCAGGAGCTCTTGAAAATGGAATGACAATCACCAAACTTTTCGAGCAACTGAAAGACTTACGCAATCCGAACTCCCCTTTAGGAGCCGGCGGCATTCCTGTAATTCTTATGGGTTATATGAATCCTGTTCTTCAGTATGGCTTTGAGAAGTTTTGCGCAAAAGCTGCTGAAGTGGGTATTGACGGATTAATATTACCAGACCTTCCGATGTATGAATTTGAAACAGAATATGGCGGCATTATTAGCAAGTACAATCTTGATTTAATTTTTCTTGTTACTCCCGAAACAAAAGAAGACAGGCTTAGAAGGATTGATGCATTAAGTACCGGATTCATTTATGCTGTATCTTCTTCATCAACAACAGGAAGCAATAAGGACATCAATGACCAGCAATCGTACTTTCAAAAGTTGCAGCGTATGAAGCTGAAAAATCCTGTATTGGTTGGTTTTGGCATAAAAGACAAACAGACATTTGATGCTGCATGTAAGTACACAAACGGAGCAATTATCGGAACTGCTTATATTAAAGCATTGTCGAACGGAAAAGATGTAAAAGAGGCTACTAAAGAATTTTTGAAAGCAATTATCTGAATTCGGATTTAGAGGATCAATATAATTTTCCTGAAAACAAATATCCTCTTAACCCAAGAAAATTTCTATAAATCATGGTTCTGACTATAGTTAAATATAATGCCGGTAATATTCAGTCGGTGTTATACGCATTAGAGAGAATAGGAACAACAGCTTCGGTAACCGATGATGTTGATGAAATTAAATCAGCAGATAAAGTAATTTTTCCTGGAGTTGGTGAAGCGAGCACAGCAATGCAATATCTTAAAGAAAGAAACCTTGATAAATTAATTAAAGATTTGAAGCAACCTGTATTAGGCGTTTGTTTAGGATTGCAATTAATGTGTACTTATACCGAAGAGAACGATACAGAGTGCCTTGGAATATTTGACGCGCAGGTAAAAAAGTTTGTAAACCAATCAAACGCGAATTATAAGATACCCCAAATCGGTTGGAACAACATTTACGATGTTAAGACGGACTTGTTTAGAGGGGTTAATAACGATTACTGCTACTTTGTTCACAGTTACTATGCTTCATTAGGTGAACATACTATTGCAACTGCCGATTATATTCAACCTTATAGCGCTGCGCTCCATAAAAATAATTTTTATGGTGTACAGTTTCACCCGGAAAAGAGCGCCGAGGCTGGGGAACAAATACTTAAGAATTTTATAACCCTCTAAATCTCCCTGAAGGGTGACTATATTGCTTCATGTTTCATAATATAAACGCTGTTTCTAACAACAATGTTAAGCCTGATTCAACCCTTGACGCGCTTATACCTGCCATTGACATCATAGACGGAAAGTGCGTACGGCTAACCCAGGGTGACTATAATCAGAAAAAAATTTATAATGAACACCCACTTGAAGTAGCAAAGCAATTTGAAGATGCAGGTTTAACACGCTTACATCTTGTAGACCTTGATGGCGCAAAAGCAGGTGCAGTAAAAAATTGGAAAGTGCTAGAAACCATTGCAGGCAAAACGAAAATGGTAATAGATTTTGGTGGCGGAATTAAAACCGAAAAAGATGTAAACATTATTTTTCAATCAGGAGCTGCTATGGCAACAGTTGGGAGCATAGCTGTTAAAGAGGAAGGAACTTTTACAGAGTGGTTAACACAATATGGAGCAGGCAAATTTTTATTAGGCGCTGATGTAAAAGATGAGAAGATAGCGGTTGCCGGCTGGCTGGAAACTACAGATATTTGGATTTATGATTTCTTAGAAAAGTATATTGAAAAAGGAGTTCAACAAATTTTTTGCACCGACGTAAGCAAAGACGGAAAGTTAGAGGGTCCTTCGTTCGACTTATATAGAAACATTATAACTAAATTTCCTTCTTTACATTTTATTGCAAGTGGTGGCGTGAGCTCAATAAAAGATGTTGGCCAGTTGCAGGAGATAGGATGTAAAGGAGTAATAATCGGTAAAGCAATTTATGAAAATAAGATTTCGCTTAAAGAACTTCAGCTATTAAATCAAGAGTGGTAGCCACTAAGACACAAAGGTGCAAGAAAACCAACGAAGACGATGACTAAAGAAGTACCATTAAATAATCACGCGGGATATAGCACCCCCTTCAGGGGGCCCGGGGGGCTTACCAAGAGAATTATTCCCTGCCTTGACATTAAAGACGGAAGAACTGTAAAAGGTATCAACTTCGAAAAGATTCGTGATGCTGGTGATCCTGTTGAGTTAGGTGCTTTATATGCAAAGCAAGGTGCTGATGAACTTGTTTTTTTGGATATAACTGCAACAGTCGAAAAGCGAAAAACATTACGGGAATTAGTTAATCGAATTTCTCATAAAATAAATATCCCATTTACTGTTGGCGGTGGAATAAGCAGTGTTGAAGATGTAAGTTTGTTGCTTCAAAATGGTGCAGATAAAATCTCGGTGAACACTGCCGCTTATAAAAATCCTCAACTGCTCAACGGGCTGTCAAAAGAGTTCGGGTCTCAATGTGTGGTTTTAGCAATTGATACAAAGCTGGAAGAAGACGGTGAATGGTATGTGTATTTAAACGGTGGAAGAACGAAGACGGAAACCAGATGTTTTGATTGGGCAAAAGAAGCAGTCGAAAGAGGCGCAGGTGAAATTTTACTTACCTCTATGAATAACGATGGAACCAGGAAGGGTTTTGCATTAGATATAACTGCAAAGCTATCAACCAATCTTCCGGTTCCTGTAATTGCATCGGGAGGAGGTGGAACTATGGAACATTTTGTTGATGTATTTAAGGATGGAAAAGCTGATGCTGCTTTGGCGGCGAGTATCTTTCACTTTAAAGAAATTGCTATTCCTGAATTAAAAGGATACTTGAGAAAGGTGGGAGTTGAAGTTCGCTTATAGCTTTCCAAAATTGTATTTTTGCTCAAATTGTTGCCAATGTCTGATACTGTTTTGCTCGATAAAGTTTCAAAATTACCTGAAAATCTGAAGGCTGAAGTTTTTGATTTTATTGATTTCCTGTTGCATAAATACAATAAGACCAATGAAGCAGGTGAACCGGTTTTCGGCAGTGGAAAAGGTATGTTTGTGATGAAGCCTGATTTTGATGAACCTTTAGAAGATTTCAAAGAGTATATGTAATGAACAATTTATTAGATACACACACTTTAATATGGTTCATTAACGGAGACAAGGCTTTGTCTGTACAGGCAAAAGATAAAATAGAAGATAGTAACGCAATCAATTATGTAAGTATAGCCAGCTTATGGGAAATTGCAATAAAAATTAGCTTAGGCAAATTAGAATTAAGAACCCCGTTTACTGAAATTAGAAATCAAATTAGGGTTAATTCATTTCAAATTCTGCCAGTTTCTTTTGAAGATACTTTAGCTGTTTCAACTCTTCCATTCCATCACAGAGACCCATTTGATAGGATACTTATAGCACAAGCTGTTAATAATAATTTACAAATACTTACTAAAGATGCTGCTTTTGAAAACTATGATGTTTCAATAGTCTGGTAATCTAATAATGCGTCAAATACTACTGTTAATAGAAAAACATTATAGTGAATATAGATTTCAAAAAATATACTGATGGTTTGGTTCCTGCGATTGTGCAGGATTTTAGTACTAACAAAGTTCTGATGCTTGGGTTTATGAATAATGAAGCGGTGGTAAAAACGGAGGAGTTAGGAAAGGTTACTTTTTACAGTCGCACCAAAAAGCGTTTATGGACGAAAGGCGAGGAGAGTGGAAATTTTTTATTACTTAAAGAAATGAAGTTGGATTGTGATAATGATACCATCCTTATAAAAGCAAATCCTGTAGGTCCTGTTTGCCACACAGGAGCAGATACCTGCTTCAGCGAAAAGAACCATTCAGACAATTTTTTAGAATACCTCGAGCACATAATTGATTTGAGAAAACAGGTATCGCCGGAAGAGTCTTATGTTTCAAAACTCTTTACAAAAGGCATTAATAAAATTGCTCAAAAAGTAGGAGAGGAAGCCGTGGAGTTAGTGATTGAAGCGAAGGATAATAATGAGGGTTTATTCCTGAATGAAGCTGCTGACCTCATGTTCCACTATTTACTTTTGCTTAACGCAAAAGGCTATAAATTGCAAAACGTTATCGAAATTTTACAACAGCGTCATTCAAAGTAGTATGAAGAAATTGTTACCCCTGTTATTATTTCCTCTTTTGTCATTAGCTCAAAATAGTAAGCAGCCTAATACTTCAAAAGGGTTTATTGTAAGCGGCAATATCAAGGGTTTACCTGATAGTACAATAGTATTTTTAGCTCGTCCCGGCCAACCATCCAATGTTCTTTCGACAGGTTATTCTCAAAAAGGAAACTTCAATTTGTTTGGTAAAATTGATGATGCGGATATTTATCAATTGTCTTTTATTGGTTACGCCGAAACTTCAGACGTTTTTCTTACCAACGAAAAGCTAACGGTTAATGGTGATGTTAAGTCCTTAAAAAAGTTAGCTATTTCCGGTTCTTCCGCTCAAAAAGATTATGAAGTATATAATTCAAAGTTTGATATACTAAAAGAGCGACTGGGAAAATTAGTTAATACAATAAATCAAACTCCGCAGGGCAAGCAAAGAGATTCGTTAATAACAGTTTTTGAAAAAAACAAAAACGAGGTTCGGCAGCAGGTTAATCAGTTCATGAAAGCGAAGCCTGCCTCGGCAGTTACTCCGTTTGTTGTTTATGTAACCAGTGGAATAAGCAGGGACATTAATGATCTGGAAACAAGATTTAATAGTTTAAATAGCAATGCTAAAAAAAGTTTTTATGGGCGGGAAGTGGAGAAAATTATAGTGTCTGCTAAAAAAGAATATGATGACAAACTTGCTGCAGCTAAAATTGGTGCGGAAGGCTCTTTAGCATTAGACTTTACTCAAAACGATACGATAGGTAAGCCGGTGTCACTTTCCTCGTTTAAGGGCAAATATGTTTTGGTCGATTTTTGGGCAAGCTGGTGCGGACCCTGCCGAATGGAAAATCCTAATGTTGTTTCAGCTTATAATAATTTTAAAAATAAAAATTTCACTGTTTTAGGTGTATCACTTGATCAAAGCAGGGATAAATGGATGCAGGCGATCAAAGCTGATAATTTAACCTGGACCCATGTCAGTGATTTAAAATACTGGCAAAATGAAGTTGCAAAACTTTATCATATTGAAGGCATTCCTGCAAATATGCTTATAGATCCCGGCGGAAAAATTGTAGGTAGAAATCTTCGTGGTGAAGCTCTTTCAAGTAAGCTGCAACAGGTTTTGAAATAAGAAAATATTATTCCTAAGCAAAAACAAAAACTTCTTTGGAGGCCGGGGCTAACTCCCCTATTAGGGGTTGGGGGCTAACTGCCGCTTATACATCTGCACCGCATTCTCGTATCCTAAATAAATAGCATCACAAACCAGGGCATGACCAATTGAAACCTCGAGTAGGCCGGGAACATTTTGAGCAAAGTATTTTAAGTTATAAAGATCAAGATCATGGCCGGCATTAATACCTAATCCAAGTTCATTAGCTTTTTTTGCTGCTGCTATATAGGGTTCAATTGCTGCATCTTTGTTATCATTAAAATGCTTTGCATAACCTTCTGTGTATAATTCAATCCTGTCAGTTCCTGTTGCTTTGGCTCCTTCCACCATTTCGATAACAGGGTCAACAAAAATGGAAGTTCGTATACCTGCATTTTTAAAAACAGAAATTATCTCAATTAAATAATTTTTATTTTTTATAGTGTCCCAACCATGATCACTCGTTAGTTGCCCAAGTGCATCGGGTACTAAAGTTACCTGGTGTGGTTTCACTTCAAGAACAAGATCAATAAACTTTTGCTCCGTACAATTTCCTTCAATATTAAATTCTGTTTTTATCGCATGTTTAATTTCCCTTACGTCATTGTATCTTATGTGTCTTTCATCAGGCCGCGGATGAACCGTAACACCATCTGCTCCAAATCTTTCAGCATCTAAAGCAGCTTTTAAAACATTTGGGTTATCGCCACCACGGCTGTTTCTTATTGTTGCAAATTTGTTGATGTTCACGCTAAGTTTTGTCATGATTCAAAGTTAATAATGATTCTTGTCACCCTCATCCACACGTACAGTTCACTTATCTTTGCTTTCAAAAAATTTTTGGGGGTTTTATAGCTAAAACGATTTCTGTTAACCTATTGTTCTATTGAAATGAATTATTCCTCGCTCGAAGAATGTTTAATTGACTTAGAGAGAAACCACCATCTTGTTAGAATAAAAGAAGAAGTAGATTCATATCTTGAAATGGCTGCAATACATTTAAGAGTTCATGAAGCTGCAGGTCCGGCATTACTATATGAAAATGTAAAAGGTTCAAAGTTCAGGGCAGCATCAAACATATTTGGAACGCTTGAACGAAGCAAGTTTATTTTTAGAGACACCTTTGCAGCAGTGCAAAGATTGATTGAACTAAAAAACGATCCTGTAAAGGCGATCAAACAGCCTTTTAAAAACTTTAATACCGGTGTCGCTGCGCTTAAAGCTTTGCCTCTTAAAAACCCTTCCGCCAAACCTGTTTTAGCCCATGAAATAAGTATATCGGATCTTCCACTTATTCATCATTGGCCAATGGACGGAGGCGCGTTTGTTACGTTACCACAAGTATATACTGAAGACATAGATCAACCGGGAATAATGAAGTCGAACCTGGGCATGTATCGGATCCAGCTGTCGGGCAACGACTATGAATTGAATAAAGAAATAGGCCTGCATTACCAGTTACATCGCGGAATAGGAGTGCACCATACAAAGGCCAACAAAAAGGGATTGCCGTTAAAGATCAGTTGCTTTGTTGGCGGGCCACCATCACACACGTTGTCTGCAGTTATGCCTTTGCCGGAAGGCATTAGCGAAATGACCTTTGCAGGAGTGTTAGGAGGAAGGCGTTTTCGTTATACCTACGTCGATGGCTTTTGTATTAGCACAGATGCAGACTTTGTTATAACAGGTAACGTGTATCCGGGCGAGAACAAACCAGAAGGTCCGTTTGGAGATCACTTAGGGTACTATAGCTTAAGGCATTCTTTTCCTTTAATGAAAGTGCACAAAGTATATGCGAAGAAAAATGCTATCTGGCCTTTTACTGTTGTTGGTCGCCCGCCACAGGAAGATACAAGCTTTGGACAGTTGATACACGAAATTGCAGGAGGTGCAATTGAAGAAGAGATACCCGGGCTGAAAGAAGTAAATGCAGTTGATGCCGCAGGAGTTCACCCATTGCTGTTGGCAATAGGCAGCGAACGCTATACGCCATACATGCCTGCTAAACAACCTGCTGAAATACTTACTATAGCTAATCATATTTTAGGTACAGGCCAGCTAAGCCTTGCAAAGTTTTTATTTATTACTGCCGATGATACAGGTAGGTTAAACACTCATGATGTTCCACATTATTTTGAATATATTTTAAAACGTATTGACCTTACCCGCGATATTCATTTCTATACGAACACTACCATTGACACGTTAGACTACTCTGGAACAGGATTGAACAGCGGAAGTAAAGTTGTTTTTGCAGCTTATGGAGATGTGAAAAGGGAACTGGGCACTGAAGTTCCGTTAGCGTTAAAAGAATTGCACGATTTTTATAATGGACAACTGGTAATGCCGGGAGTGGTAGCCTTACAAACAAAATCTTTCACAACTTATGAAAGTGCACAAAAAGAAATGGACGCTTTAAATGAACAATTACAATTAGAAGTGGGTGAACTTTCAAGTGTTACTTTAATTGTAATTGCAGACGATAGCAGTTTTGTTGCAGATAAGCTTAATAATTTTCTCTGGGTAACATTCACCCGCACCAACCCATCTCACGACATTTATGGCATAGCACCTTTTATTAAGCACAAACATTGGGGTTGTAACGGCCCGGTAGTAATTGATGCACGCATAAAACCCCGCCATGCTCCACCTGTAGAAAAAGACCCTATAGTTGAAAAAAGAATTGACCATTTATTTAGTAAAGGTGGAAGTTTATATGGTGTAATAAAATGATTAATAATTCACTTTTTATAATTACATAACAGTATCACTAACCATAGATCCGCTATGGTTTGTTCCTCGCGAAAGGTGTAATAAGATATCGTTGTAAGGAAAACCGGATAAAAGCAGGCTTGAGTTAATGGAAAAAGCCACTCCATTCTATATAGGTAACAATAGCAATTGTTCCGAAAATAGCTAAAACAATAATGGTATTTCTTACGCTCTCAGAAACATGAAGGTTTGTAAATCTTTTCATCTTTAGGGATTTGGTCGGTTTATTAAATGAAATTCCACTGGAATTTTTCATAGAATAGAACAGCAGGCTTTCAAGGAATTGGAGAGGTGAGGAAACAGTTTTCCTCGTTAAGGACGAATGATTTAAAGTTAAGTAATGAAAAATAATTTTCCAAGTATTTCTTTATTTTTTATTTGTTTACTGGCGCATAGTATCTTTAATGCTTTACTTTATAATGTTTGCAATTGTTGATATAGAAACAACCGGCGGCTATGCAAGCGGTAATTCCATTATGGAAATTGCCATTGCTATACACGATGGTAAACAGTTGATAGATTACTTTGAAACGCTAATTAACCCGCAGGTTGCAATACCCCGTTATATACAAAGTTTAACAGGAATAACACCTGCAATGGTAAGCCAGGCTCCCCTTTTTCAAGAAGTAGCGTATAAGATTTACAATCTTTTGCATGACAAGATTTTTGTAGCCCACAATGTTAATTTTGATTACTCGTTTTTAAAGTACCAGCTTGCGCAAGTGGGTTACGAAATTGATTGTAAAAAACTTTGTACAGTAAGGCTGGGGAGAAAAGTTTTGCCAGGTCATCCAAGTTATAGTTTGGGTAAGCTTTGTCGTTGTTTAGGTATTGAGGTAGAACAACGTCATCGTGCCGGAGGAGATGCAATGGCTACAGTTAAACTCTTTGAGTGTATTGTAAAGAACGACGTTTTGGGGGAAATAACTGCAATGCTTAAAGGCAATTCAAAAGAGCAATTTCTTCCGCCACATTTACCGGTCGAAAAAGTATCAAAGCTTCCGTCCGTTCCCGGTGTTTATTATTTTCATAATTCAAAGGGCAAGGTTATATATGTTGGTAAGGCAAAAAATCTCCGTAAACGTGTAAACAGCCATTTTGCCAATAACAAACCCGGCAAACAAAAACAGGAATTTTTACGGGAGATATACAATATTACTTACCAGGAATGCGGCAGCGAACTAATGGCTTTTATATTAGAATGCGTTGAAATTAAAAGGCTTTGGCCTCTGTACAACAGAAGTCTGAAGGGCTTTGAGCAGGCTTTTGGCTTATACATGTATGTAGATGTCCGTGGGTATCAGAGGTTAGTTATCGAGAAAAAGAAAAAGCATTTACAACCCTTATATACTTTCAATCTTTTGCTCGAAGGGCATAGTTTATTAAAAGGGTTGATCAACGAATATAAGCTTTGCCCTAAACTTTGTTTTATAGATACTTCGTCAGGTATGAGCATAGCAGAGGCAGAAGGCTTATCTGTTGTGGAATATAACGGACGGGTGCAAATGGCCCTTAATCACCTAAAAAATTCGTTGCCTACTTATGCTGTGGTTGAAGATTCGGCTCTCCCTAAAAAGGACGATAAACAGGGAATCATTTTAATGGAAAACGGACGCTTCTACGGAATGGGGTATGTACCTGCGAGCCTCTCTGCTCAACATCCTGATGAACTTAAACCTCATTTAACTCCATATCCTGAAAACGGTTATATCCGCGGCCTTGTTCATCAATATGCGACTAAATACCCTGAAAGAAAAAGGGAATTCGTATGACATGGATAAGGGTTTTTTTGGATTAGTGGAAAGAATGGGACGAGTAAAACGGGTCTTATTTGTGTTGATATAAATGTTGCTTATTAAAACTTCTTCACATATTTCATCTAATGTATTTACCCGCATTGTTATTTTCCCTTTGGGCTCTATTTTCGTGTCTAATGATTCTGGTGGCTTTGAGATTTGAGTTCTTTTAAGGCAATTAAACAATTATGGGAATGAAAAGTCTTTTACTTATTCATCAAGATAAAATACCATTATGAAAAAAACTATTCTTCTTTCTTTCGCAATTATCGCAGTTAATATTGCTATCGCACAAAGTGTTCACTTGGGTTTCAAAGGGGGACTAAATTTTTCCAATCTTAAAGGATCTTCGGATGCAAACGACTATAAAGTTAGTTTTCATGCCGGAGTGTTAACGCATATACATATTAGTAAACGTTTTGCATTGCAGCCCGAGTTAACTTACTCAAACCAGGGAGGTGAACGGACTAGTAATAATATTGATATTAAGCACAGTTTGAATTACGTAAATATACCTGTACTTGCACAATACATGTTTGGTAAAGGTTTTAGGTTAGAAACAGGGCCGCAGCTTGGATTTTTAACGAGCGCTAAACAGAAAGTAGACAACAAGGAAACTAATATCAAGGGTTTTTATGAGTCAACCGACTTCTCCTGGGCGTTTGGTATAGGTTACGTAGGTCCTAAGGGATTAGGTTTTGATGCGAGATGGCTTGTAGGAGCAAAAGATATTAATAAAAGAGTAAATCAGCCTGCTACTTTTAATAATAATTTTCAAGTAGGTCTGTTTTATATGTTGGATCCCAGTCATAATAGAAATGCCCATTAAATGTGCGAGTTATTCCAGATTTTTTTAAAATAATATATTAGATCCTTCCTCGTAGGAGATAATAAAGTTTGGGAATTAGTAGGTAGATGTTGCATCATACTCTCCAGTGATCGCAATTCTTAAGAAAACTTTCTTCTACATCTGCACCAATACCAATGTCATCATTAACGTCAAGAAAGAAACCGTTATAAATAACGCCACCAACTACAGGGTCTTCAAGCTGACCCATGATGCAGGTATCTAAATCAAAAAATAAAATGTTGGGATTTGCATAAGCAAAGTGAAGGTTTGCAGTTAAAGCGAGCCTGCTTTCAAGCATACTTCCTATCATACAAGGTATGCCTGCCTCTTCGGCAAGATCGTGTATTTTCTTTGCCTCCATTATGCCGCCCGACTTTGCAAATTTTATATTTATAGAATGACAGGATTTTGTTTTAATAAGCCTCTCTGCGTCGTAATGATGGTAGCAGCTTTCATCAGCCATAATAGCTATGGGAGATTTCTCGCACAATTCCGGCAGATGATCATCGTACCATGTACGCATTGGTTGTTCGCAAAATTCAATTTTCATATCCTTCATTGATTGAAGGGCATATACAGCATCTATAAAACTCCAGCCCTGGTTTGCATCAATGCGTAATTCCATTTCAGGCTTTACAGCCCGCCTTATTTCTTCTATTCTTTCCAGGTCTTCAGCTACCTTTTTACCAAGTTTAATTTTAAGGATGTGTGCTCCATCCTGCTGATACTTAAGCGCCTGTTCCGCCATTTCGTGAGGAGTGCCAATGCCAATGGTAATATCAGTTTCGATGCTGCGTTTTGTACCACCTAAAAATTGGTAAAGTGGTTGATCAGATGCTTTGGCGGCAATATCGTGCAAAGCCATATCAAAGGCGCTTTTAGCAGTAGGATTGCGGGCGGTAAAATCATCAAGCTCTTTCAACCTGCCTTGTATATCCAATGCATCTTTGCCTTTTAAAAGCTGAGCAAAATCTTTCGCCATTGCCAGGCATGTTTCCTGTGTTTCGCCGGTAATAAAGGGGAAGGCAGAACATTCACCCACACCATATATTCCGGCACTTGTATGTATTCTTATAAAAACATTTTGCGCATAATACATGGTGCCTGTAGCTATGGCAAAAGGTTCCATTTTAATGCTGTAACGGAAAATATCAGTATGTGTGATTTTCATAAAAGTAATTGGTAAGTTAGCGTGTATATTAAAAACATACATAAAAAAAGCCGTTCAAAAAATGAACGGCTTCCGTTATTTAAAAAACTGCTTCTAATATGGCTTTGCTTCAGTAGCCATTTCTTCAGCTTGTTGAACTGCCTCCTCTTTTTGCGAAACACTGCCTGCCATCGCATTGCCGTTTTCTTTCATCATCATTTCTTTGGCTTGCTTTATACCATCAGCTACGCGTTGTCCATATTCGGAGTCGCACTTTGTACATAGTTCAATCATCTTATCCTGGATAATTTTATTAGCAGGTGCAAGCGCGTTTACAAGATTAGAAATAAGGTCATCTTTTTCCCAATCTTCATGCAACCTGTATCTTTCACCTGCCTGTTTATAATCGTTGGTTCTGTCAATTTTTTGGCGAACAAGATTTGCTGAATAAGAAGGCGTATGATCCTTGCCTGCTTTAGGGGCTTCTCTTAAACCACCTAAGCTTGACGGTTCATAATTCACATGCGGATTTAATCCTGGAACAAGATCCTGGCGATATGCCATTTGACCATCCCTTTGGTTAGTTGCTACCTTTTTTATAGGCGCATTAATTGGTAATTGTAAATAGTTTGCACCAACTCTGTAACGTTGAGTATCAGAGTAAGAGAAAGTACGCCCCTGCAACATTTTGTCATCCGAAAAATCAAGACCGTCAACTAATACACCTGTGCCAAAAGCCGATTGTTCAACCTCGGCAAAGAAGTTAACAGGGTTTCTGTTAAGGGTCATTTTACCGATGGGAAACCATGGAAATAAGTCCTGAGGCCACAACTTCGTATCATCTAACGGATCAAAATCCAGTTCAGGGTGCGCTCCATCTTCCATGATCTGCACATTCAACTCCCACTGTGGAAAATCTCCTCTTTTAATTGCTTCGTAAAGGTCTTGAGTAGCATGGTTAAAGTTCTTGCCTTGTATCTCCTGAGCCTGTGCCTGGGTTAGATTTTTAATCCCTTGTAGTGGCTCCCAGTGGTATTTTACTAATACACCCACACCATCTGCATTTACCCATTTATAAGTATTTACACCAGAGCCCTGCATTTGCCTGTAATTAGCAGGTATGCCCCATGGAGAAAATAAAAAGGTAACCATGTGCATGGCTTCAGGCGTGTTACATATAAAGTCGAAGATGCGCTCGCCGCTCTGGATGTTTGTAACAGGGTCAGGCTTCTGAGAGTGAATAAGGTCAGGGAACTTTACAGCATCACGGATAAAGAATATTTTTAGGTTATTACCTACAAGATCCCAATTGCCGTCTTCTGTATAAAACTTAACTGCAAAACCGCGTGGATCTCTCAATGTTTCAGGAGAATGAATACCATGTCCTACAGTTGAAAATCGTACAAATAGCGGCGTCTGTTTTCCTTTTTCCTGGAACAATTTAGCGCGGGTATATTTAGAGATAGGTTCGTTCCCTACCATTCCATAAGCTTCAAAAACTCCATGGGCGCCAGTTCCACGTGCATGGACAACTCTTTCAGGTATACGCTCACGGTCGAAGTGAGACATCTTTTCGAGGAACTGGTAGTTCTCCAATGTTGCAGGGCCACGGTTGCCAACAGTACGAAGGTTCTGATTATCTGTAACAGGGTGCCCTTGTCGGGTTGTTAGGGTATTGTCGCTGTCATTTTGATTCCTGCTAAAACCGTTTCCATTTGAGCCGGACGTATTTGGGCTGCTTTCTCCATTTTCGTTTGGTATCATATAAAGTAGATTGATGTAGTGATTGATGAATTAACTAACGTTTCAGGTTAATGAATAGTTTTGCAAATTTAGTTTATTAAAAATATGGAATAGAGAATGGCACAAAATAAATGCCACTAAGTGTAGAAAGCCAACAAGCATTTTTTGTGTTACTCTTTATACTAGTCCGGCTCTATAGTAGGGCAACGGGAATAAAAAATTTTAATCTATAATTGCGCATTAATTGGTCCGCTGAACCTCTTCTTCCGAACCCGTTTTTCGCTGCCGGCTACCTTTGAGTTGCTGATTGCCGAAGCTATATGTCACGTTAAGCATAACAACCCTCGTATCAAATTCTATCCGCCCGTTGGTTGTGAAGCCGGGAACGTCGATTTTGAACAGCGCCTTATTGGTATGCAGAACATCCTGCAAGCTTAATTTTGCTTTCCACCTTGAGTTGAAGGTTTTTTGGATGCCTGCATCAAATGAACCTAACCATGGAGATTTGGAAAGCGCATAAACTGCCGGTGTGTTTAGCCTGCCCGTTAATTCCCCTATCCAGCCCTTACCAAATACAAAAGCGTTTGAAGCGTTAAGCCGTCCGGCCATTTGCTGTACATGTATCGGAGAGCCTTTGTATATGTAATCAAAAATGCTGTAATTGCCCGTTAACGTTCCCTGGATTGTCCAGCCTTTGGTAACTTTTACAGGAAAGCTCACAGTTAGGTTGTATGCCTGCGATTCGCCGATATTTTCCGGCATGCGGCGGGTCATTTTTTCGTCCAACGGCTGAATAACAAAAAATTGCAGATCGGTTACATAACTGGCGCCGAGCGAAGTAAAAATCTTCTCTTTAAATCCATGCCGGAGCTCAAGTGAATGGGTGTACTGCGGCTTAAGAAATGCATTTCCAGAACTGTACGTATAAGGGTCTAAATAGGACCGCGCAGGATTGAGACTTTGATAATTGGGCCGGTCGATACGGTAACTGTAAGAAAATGCAAGCGTATTTTGTTTGTTTAACGTGTGTAATAGAAATAAGCTCGGAAACAAGTTCAGGTAGTTCCTGGTGACGACGTTATTTTGCGTCAGCGAGTTTCCCACCGAATGTGTGTGTTCTGCACGCAATCCCAGCATTACATTATTTTTTTCATTCAGTTTCCCCGAAAAGTTTAGGTATGCAGCATTTACCTCTTCGGTATATTTAAAGTGGTTCGATAAGCTTGTGTCTTTTTGAAGGTTGCCGTTTATGCCAGTGCTTAATTCAACATTGTTATCAGAACGAACCGAACTGCTCTTCAAACCGGCTTCCATTTTCCAAATGGAGTTTAGCGCCTGGCTGTAATCTGTCCTAAAGGTTGCGATGTTGATAAATGTTGGCATTTGAGTGTGAAGGCCGCTAATTGGTTCTAAAGGCGTTGATGGTATAAGGG
>MWYU01000135.1 GCA_002050375.1 Chitinophagales bacterium 62-2 | reverse complement strand
CGTCGGCAGCGTAAGATGTGTATAAGAGGAAAGTATAACGTCAATAAAGAAAATGTTTTTTATGGAGGAATTTCAGAGGCGTACAGACCAGTAATTTTTAAAGATATTATTCCCGCATCTACATTGGAAAAGGCTGATAAAAATTTAAAAGATGCAAAAGGGTTTAATGTAGAAGCTGGTACACGGGGAAAATTATTTACAAGGTTGCAGTACGACATAAGTTATTTTCATATTACCTATAATAACAGGTTAGGAACCGTGGTGCTGCAGGATAATGCCGGACAGCCATTCATTTACAGAACTAATATAGGTGACAGCAGATCAAATGGTCTGGAAGTATATATTCAATATAAACACCCTTTTGGGAATAGTTTGTTTACATCTATTTATTCTTCTACGGCATATTTTGATGCCCGGTATATCAAAGGTGAGGTAGCAAGTGGAGGTGCTAATAAATCTATTGAAAATCAAAGGATAGAGGCTGTTCCAAAATGGATAAGCAGAAACGGGATTGACATTAATTACAAAAACTTTTCATCTACTTTTTTATACAGTTACGTATCATCCAGCTATTCAGATGCTTTTAATACGTTTACTCCGTCTGCAAATGGAGCAAGAGGTTATGTACCTTCTTATAGTCTTTTAGATTTTAATGCTTCACTTCGGGTTGCTCAACTTTACCAAATACGCTTTGGGATAAACAATATCTTCAATAAACAATATTTTACCAAGCGCCCCACATTTTATCCTGGTCCGGGCATTTGGCCAAGTGATGGCAGAGGCTTCACATTTACTGTTGGTGTTAAAATATAATTGCAGGTCAAATCACTGCAAAGAAGTACGATGTAATTACGCATGCTGTTAAAGGGAGTGTCAAATTATATTACTGTATTGTATTCGCCAGAATCTTTTTTTGGCTGGTATTGCTTGTTAATAGCCAAATTTTTATTAACCTTTTACATCCTAAGTGAAGATTCCACTTAAAGCATATCTTTATTCGAACTTTTTTATCATTTAAATTGTCAAAATGCCAGTGTATAAAACTTTCAAAATGGTTTGTATAACAGGAAGAATTGCTTTGATTATTATTGCCTTATTGTCTTTAACCTGTTTGCCTTCTTTTTCACAAGTAATAAAAGGAACTTATGCTATCAGGAACGTAGAAACAGGTATGTTGCTTCGCATAAAGGATGCAAACAAAAAGGATGGTACGCCATTAGTAGCCTACTCTCCTGTAAACTGGAAGTGCATGACCTGGGATTTTCACCATGTAGCAGGGCAGACGTACCAGTTGAAAAATTTATTCACCCTAAAAACCTTTCAGCCTAAGAATCCAATTGTTTTAGATGGAGTAAGTTTAGAACAGTGGCCATTACTTGAAAAAAAGGAAAGCCAGGAATATGAATTCATACCATTAGAGAAATCAACTTATATGATTAAGCTTAGGAATACAGATTTTTATCTAACTCCATCACATAATAAAGACACAGAAAATTTAGAAATCATTTTAGCAAAAAAGAAAGATGGAAAATTACAACAATGGACAATTTATAAACAGCATCCCGATTTTTAATGGATGTTTTTTCAGACAAATTTTTAATATGAAGTTTTTTAGTATTGGATTAATAATTTTAGTTGGCTGTTTAGCCATTTTCTGGAAAAGCAATAGCAAAGAACAAGGTAAAGCCGAAGAAACATATATAGTGGATACGTTGGCCACAGAATTAATAGTGCCGTGGGAAATAGTCTTTTTACCGGATAAAACAATGCTTTTTACCGAGCGCAATGGAAAGGTTAGGATAGTCAGAGCCAATCAACTTATAAATAAACCGGCTTTAGTCGTTAAAGATATAGATGCCACCCGAAAAATGGGTTTGCTTGGATTGTGTATTCATCCTCAATTCAACAAAAACAAATACATCTATCTATCTTATAATTCTAGAAACGAAAATTTCGCGTTTTTAAAAATTGTCAGATTTCAATTTTTAAATGATACATTGGTTCATCCGGTTACAATCCTGGAAAACATTAATGCAAGCCCTAACCATACAGGTT
>MWYU01000111.1 GCA_002050375.1 Chitinophagales bacterium 62-2 | reverse complement strand
GTATAGGCATATGAAGAATACAAAAGCTTCTCTAAACCTCCACGACTGGTTAAAAAATTTTCTGCTGCTAGTTCCGAATAAACTTTTTCATCCAAAAGCTTGTTGCAGCTTATTGAGGGACTAAAAAGTATCACCAAAAAGAATATCCTGGCAATTTTGGTATGAATCATTGTAAGGTGTTTTCAAGTTTATATTATAGTCCCAAATTAACTCCTAACAGCATTGTTCTTGCGAGGGGATAGGGATTATTACTTACCCCAAGATTTGCATTTCCTCCAGTATTTAATGTGGGATCGCCCAAGTATTTCGAGATGATAAAAACATTTTGAGATGCAGCATAAACTCTAATAGTTCTAAACGATTTTCCTCGCCATTTTTGAGGAAAGTTATAAGAGAGTTGTATATTATTAAGCCTTAAATAAGAAGCATCAGTAACTGTATATGTGCTAACATCTCGCGAACCTTGCTGACGAACAAATGAAGGCCATTCGTTAGTAGGATTAGTTGAAGTCCACCTATTTAAAAAAGGTTCAGCATACCGGTTTCTTCTTATGTTAGCAGGAGCAAGGGATTCTGCAAGGTTTATATTATATTTTTTTATACCACTTACCCCGTCAAAAAAGAAATTCAGATCAAAGTTTTTATAGCTGAAGAAATTATTTATCCCAAAACTCAGTTTAGGGAAGGAATTACCAAGTAATACTCTGTCACTGGTATTAATAACACTATCATTGTTTACATCCAGATATTTAGGATCCCCTGGCCGTACAATGTCACGCATCGAATTAAGCTTATCGCCCGTTTGCCAGGTACCAGTTACCTGATAACCATAAAAAGATCTTAATGGGCTGCCTACTACAATAATATTATTACCCTGAATAATTTGAGAAAGTGGCCCAATATCCAATACTGTGTTCTTCAACGTAGATAAGTTTATCTCTGTTCTCCATTTCAACTTGCCCACCAGGTTTTCAGACGCAACGGTAAATTCAAAACCTTCATTTTTAATACTTCCAATATTCGTTAACTGAGTAGTAAATCCGGTAGAACGGTCAACAGGAAGGTTAATAAGCATATCATACGTACGCTTTTGATAATAATCTATGGAACCTGATATCCTGTTACGCAAAATTCCAAAATCAACACCTATATCAAACTGTTGTGTTGTTTCCCATTTTAAATCAGGATTAGACAATCCTGCAGGAATAATTGTAGAGGTTAATTGATTATTAAAGACTGCGAATTGACCTGCAGCGTAAGTAGCAATTGAATTATAATTTCCAATATCCTGGTTACCAGTTCTACCCCAGCTTGCCCTTATTTTAAGAGAATTGAATGTGGCTAACAGAGGGCTAAAGAATTCTTCACTACTTATTTTCCAGCCTGCGGCAAATGATGGAAAATAAGCAAACTTATTATTAACGCCGAACCTTGAAGAACCATCCACACGTAAGGTAGCTGTTAAAAGGTACTTGTCTTTTATAGTGTAATTTAATCTTCCAATGTAAGATAAAAGCTGATTAGCAGCTTTATTACTGCTATTACTGGCAAGTGCGGGATCGCCTAAGGCAAGATTTTCTGCACCAATAGCATCTGACGGGAAGTTTTTTGCAGTAGCCAGTGAATTGGTATTTATAAATTTTTGAAAACTTGTTCCGCCTAATGCATCTAAAGTATTTTCTCCAAAATCTTTTCTATAGTGAAATGTAAGTTCTGTTAGATAATTTGATCGTTGCCCTTCCAAAAGGTTTGCAATTCCTCCGCTTGCCAATCCAAATTGCGCTATACGACTAATATAAGTTTTACGTTGCTCCTGAGAATTATTCATCCCCAGATTAAGTTTTGCAGATAAGCCAGGAATGAAATAATATTCTGCAAACACGTTCCCGACTGTTTGGTATCTATTACCTCCTGATTGATAACCATTAGCAATTGCCAAAGGATTATCAACGGTTATACTGGGAGCTATTGTATATTTTCCATTGACATCAAAAATCGGGATAGTAGGATCATAATTTAATGCAGCATTTAAAGCACCTGCAGTTTCATTAAAACC
>MWYU01000106.1 GCA_002050375.1 Chitinophagales bacterium 62-2 | reverse complement strand
CAAGCAAAGCAGCTACGATTTTAAACCTGTTTTCAATCAATATTTAAGAACCATACAAATACCTGTTCTTGAATATTATTTCAACAAAAGCAAGGTCTTTTACCGCTGGACGAATTGCGTAGAAGGTTTTAATCTGCCTGTTCTAATAAGAAATAGAAAGGTTAACATTTCGATTAAGCCTAATGAAAATTGGGAAAGCCAAAATATTTCAGCAACTGCTGCTGCAATATTCAATTCGTCAACCATTAAGAAGGACTATTTGATTGAGGTGAAACAAGTAGATAATGTGCAAATAGCAGACAAAAAATAAGGCACGCTGTAACGCATGCCTTAAAGTTTATAGTAATAGAATAACTATTAAGGTTTAATCGAAATCTTACTTGTTCTTACTCCGTTTGCGCTTACTACTTTTACGTAATAAACACCTGCAGGAACATTTCTAAGGTTAAAAGATTGCACTATTGAACCTGTTGATACCTGAACAAACTTTTTACTTATCATCATGCCATTCGCCGCCATAATATAAATGTCTGCAGTTGACGATTTAAAGTTTTTTAATTCCACTTTGAACACACCGCCATTTGCAGGGTTAGGAGAAATTTTTACTTCTTCAGTTGATATTCTTGTAGTAATATTCTGTAAATCTGCTGTGCCAGGTAAAGGACAATGGCCCAATTTATCACCCGCATCTAACCTCTTCTGAACATCAGCAATGGGTATACAAATTTCAGGATTACTAACTCCGGGAGTTATTTGGCAAATAATGACTTTCCTTTCAGGATCGTTATTGTTTCCGCAAAATATAACTGTTGCAGGGTCTATACAACTTCCGGCAACTGGTTGGAAACCCATAGCTGTGCTATTATCATTTGCATTGATTAAATAAGGAGTATAATCAACATTTCCTGAAACTCTGGTTGCTACTACCAATGGGTCAATAGCACCCAACCAATTACATTCAGCGTTGAGCATTCCGCTTCCGGGATGAAGTATAGCTTTGTTAATATTGGTTGCATCAAAGGAATTATTATTTACCATAATATTTTTGCCCGTAATATTATCTCCTCCTTCAATTAAAACCCGGTTTCCGTCAAAGCCACGATAAATAGTTAATCCATTGAAAGAATTGGAAACTTTATTATTCGTTATCGTTTTTGTTCCTTGAAATAAAGTAGGATCCCACAGAACAATTCCTCCTAAATTCGGATCGTTAGATGTATTCGCAAAATCAATTTCGTTATCTTTTACCATAGCATCTTTACAAGTATGAGCTAATTGAATTCCTTCAAGGCTAACGTTTGAGATTTTATTTCTTAAGATGTTAGCAGTTTGAGTAATTGTATTTTCCCCTCTTACAAAAGAAGCGGTAATAATTATTCCTCCCCCACGTGCCTGGTCAATTACATTATCAGTTACTGTTGCACTGCCAACACCTGCTAAAAAAATTGCAGTATTGGATATGTTTATAAAACGGTTATCAGCAATTGTGACTGCGCCAAAGGGAACTCCGCCATAAAATATTGAGCCGGCTTCTATAAAGTTTTTTTCAAATAGAATTTGAATTGCACTAAGATTTATGTAATTGCCATCCATCAAAGGTTCACCGCCTGTTATTTTAAATCCTTTAATAGAAACACTTACTCCTGTTGAATTTGAATATACAACAAAGGCTCGTGGGGTGAGGTAAGAAGCAACCGATTGAGCAACTATTATTGCCTCGGTTGTACGGGATCCTGTATTAGGTGAAATAGCAGCATTAGGACCTTGTATATTTACTGATTTTGAAACATAAATTGTTTCATTGTAAGTTCCTGGTCCAACCATAATAACAGCTCCTGGGGATGCCGCATTAACAGCAGCCTGAATACTCGGATATGATGTAGCACCGATCATCACTGAATTAGCAAAAACCGATAATGCAGTTCCCGAAAGAGAAATTAAAATGAAAATAAATTTGAAAGCATACAACATGCCATTAAGAAAAGAGTAGTTCTTTTTCATACCTGAAGTTTTAGTTTAATTTGTTTTTAATAATATTGAATTACGAGGGCTAAAAC
>MWYU01000089.1 GCA_002050375.1 Chitinophagales bacterium 62-2 | reverse complement strand
GTCATTATTATGCAGTGATATCAACCTCACTGAAAAATACATTTTACTAAGGAACAGTAAAAACGGTAAGGATAGAATTGTTCCTTTATCGGACTCACTTGCCCAAGTCTGCGAAGACTATCTGGAATGTAGAATGATGCAGCAACCATCGGTACTTCGAGGGCACATTGCTTTAATTGATCTTTACTTACTTTGAGGTAATACATGGTAGATTCAGTGCTTGTATGACCAAGAGCTTCTGATATTACAGGAAGCAAGGTTTTATTTTGAAGCATGTTGGTAGCAAAACTGTGTCTTAATGCATGCGGCCCGTGTCTTCGATTCTTTGTATTGATACTTGCTCTTTGCATTTGAGATTGAACGATTCTTCCCACATCGGCAGCACTGATTCCCTTGTATGGGCCTATCAGTTGTAAAAAGCAGTGAGGATGGTTGGATTCAGGTCTGCCGTATTTTAAATAATCAATGATGGCATTGCCCACTTCAGGAAGAAGTGGAAGAACAAGTTCCTTGTTTGTTTTAAATTGAGTAAAATAAATAAAACGTTGATCCCAATTAATGTTTTCAAATTGTAAACCGGCAATATCGCCTGCCCGCATTCCAAGCTTTGCCGCAAGCAATATGATAGCGTAGTCTCTTTTGCCAGATGGATTGCTTCTCTCAACTGATCCAAGCAAACACTTGATTTCTTCTATGGAAAATACAGATGGAACTTTTGGTTGCTGCTTGTAATTATCTCTGTGGATGATAGTAGCGTAATCAGCAGTTAAAAGCTGCTCTTCGAAAGCATAACGAAGGAAAGATTTTATAACACCCAGTCTGGAGTGATTAATAGCAAGCTTATTTGCAGGTAGACTTTTAATAAAGGAGAAGATATAAACCTGGCTTATTGCAAGCATCTTTTTCACTCCTTTGTCATTGAGGAATAATAAGAACTCGTGTAAAAACTGATGATGTGCTCTGAGCGTAGTTTTTGCAAGACCAAACACCATCTTTTTGTAATTGATAAAGGCTTCTATCGCAAGACCGATTTCACCTTCAAACTTTCTTGGCGGTTTTCTCTTTAGCGGGGCAGGCCCCATGTTCAGAACACCCTCTTGCTGAAAAATGAAAAGGGCGTCTATTGTATTTACCAAACGCCTTTGCATTTGATTTAAGTCTGCATACACATAGTTGTCTAACTGAGATTTAATAAACTGATCCCCTACGGTGCGATCATAAGACTTGATGTTACGAGAGGCTGCATACTCTTCAAATTTTTTCCAGATATTTTTATACTGGCGAATAGTAAACTTACTTCTGTTAAGAGAAATGAGATAATCCTCAAATTCTTTCAGTAGTTCATTGATGGTCTGTTTTTCTTTCTTCATTGCATAATTTTTTGACTGTTATAGACAAAATCGTCCACAACAATTTAGAAATTATGTAAAGTGAAACCAAGCGATAAGGAGAAAGCGAAGTTGATTATCAATTTGCAATGAAAATTACTTTACATAATCTTTTACTATGCATAACCATTGTTATGTAAAGCTTTGCATAACAAAGGAGAACGGATTTTTATTTCAGCAAAATTGCCCGGTTATATTAAAGTAGGTAGTGATGATTTGATTGAACAGTACCTTTTTTTAACCACTTCACATGATGGCTACGGAAGTATTTCCGCAGCATTTACACCCGTGAGAGTTGTTTGCCGGAATACATTAAATGCGGCTTTGAAAAACTGTAGCAATTCAATTAAGATAAGGCATACGGCCAATGCAAAAGAAAGGTTGGAACAGGCACACAAAGTCATGGGAATAGCTAACGGGCTTTCTATACAATTAGAGCAGGTTTTTAACCAATGGGCTAAAGTTCGTATTACTGATAAAGAAGTAAGGAAACTGATACAGCTTGCAATGGTTCCCAACAAAGAAGTATTGCAAAATATACAAGCGGGAAAAGACGATGATCTTTCAACCTGCTTTACAAATATGTGCGATGCTGCTTTTGAATATGCCATGAGCAATCCCACACAACTGCAGGAAACAACAAGAGGCACTTTGTTTGGTGCTTATAAT
>MWYU01000026.1 GCA_002050375.1 Chitinophagales bacterium 62-2 | reverse complement strand
ATTTAGTAAAGGTGAGTAGGTTGTTTCCTGTAGCATATAATCTTATGCGTTTTATATGCAATCTATCCAAAGTAGCATTGGGCAAAGTATAAGCAATGGTAACACTTTTCAATCGCAGGTACGATGCATCTTCTACATAATAAGAAGAGCTTAAACGTGATGTGGCATTTTGATTTGAAAAAGTTCCGTATGTATTGCTTGGGTTATCAACAGTCCAGCGGTTATAATAAAAATCTCTTGAAATATTAGTTTTGCTTTGAAAACCATTTAATAAATATCTGGACTGATTGATTACCTCGTTACCATAGGATCCTTGAAAAAATACGCTAAAATCAAAATTTTTATAACGAAAGGTGTTGGTAAAGCCACCAATAAATTTAGGAGCACTATGACTTATGACGGTTAAATCTTTATCATTTATAATACCGTCCGCGTTTATATCTTTAAACCTAAAGGAACCTGGAGACACCGTAGCACCGGCAACGGTTATAACGCCGGGCTTAATGATGTAAGTTCTTAGGACGGGACTCAATGCAGGATCGCTGTTGTTTTGCCAGGTAAAATCCGATAATTGGTAAACCCCGTCAAACATATATCCATATCCTGTTCCTAATGATTGTCCAACTAAAACAGCACCAATATTTCTAATTTCACCCGCAACGTTTACGGGTATGATAGTAGCTCCCCCCAAATTTTTCACAGTATTTTTATTAAAACTAATATTGAAATTAGACTCCCAGTTAAAATCTTTAGTAGAGATATTTCGTGATATAAGGGTGAGCTCGAAACCTTTATTATCAATCCTGCCTAAGTTTTGCCACTGAGTAGAGAAGCCCGTTACAGAGGGTATAGGAGCGGGTAGCAGCATTTGTGTAGTTTTTTTGTAATAGACATCAGCAGTAAACTGGAAACGATCTTTTACTATTCCTATATCTATGCCCGCATTATACTGTATTGTACTTTCCCATTTTAAATCAGGATTTGCTTTATTATCCGGAGACGACCCATAGATCGCAACTCCATTGGATGAATAATAACTTCTGCCTTGTGTTCCTATATACCTGTACGCCGGTATACGTTCATTACCGGTAGCGCCAAAACTTAACCGTGCTTTTAGGTTACTTATTATATTTTGCTTTCTCATAAATGGCTCTTCACTAACCTTCCATGCAAAGGCACCACTGGGAAAATATCCCCACTTATTATTGCCACCAAATTTATCCGAACCATCTGCCCTTAAACTTGCTGTAAAAAGATAGCGGTTCATAAAATTATAATTAGCCCGCGAGATAAAAGATAAACGGTTACTGCGGTAATGGTTGCTGTTATAGTCTGATATAAAACCGGCTTTTGAGATATCCTGAACACCGGTACTTTGGTCGGCAAATTGTTGCCCCTCTAAACCGTTACTTTGAAAGTCATAACTATTAACCTCAAATGCAGCAATAACATTTAATGAATTATTTTTATTAAAAGCTTTATTATAAGTAAGCTGATCGGTATTGATTATACTATAGGTTTTTATGTTATTAAGAAAAGCATCGCCGCCAAATTTTACACCCTGGAAAGTATTTGAACCGTAAAACTCCTGGCCTTTTGAATTTGACATGGTACCACCCGCAATTACATTCAAACTTAGATTAGAAGTGATTTTATAATTAAGGTTTACATCAGTAAATAAATTTTGAAGTGTAGTGTTTTTATAAGCATTATTAATTATTTCTGTAGGTGTAACGTATGCAGCTTCAATATCATCAAGCGGGTCAAAAACCGCAACCGGTTTTGAGTAAACAATCGATTGTACTACACCATCCCGAAAAAAGTTAGAACCACTGTTAGTAGCGCCAGTTAATGAAGAATAACTATTGCTTACATTAAAACCTACTTTAAGCCTCTCTGTAGCCTGATGGGTAACACGGAGACGCAAGTTATACCTGCTGTTTGTATTTTCCCTGATTAATCCCCTATCGTGCAGGTAGCCAATACTACCGGAAAAAGTAGTGGTATTATTACCTCCGCTTATAGTTAAATTATGCGATTGTGTAACGGAGGTTGAGTA
>MWYU01000270.1 GCA_002050375.1 Chitinophagales bacterium 62-2 | reverse complement strand
GCATAAATTGAAAAGATTGATTCTGCATAATAAAAGACTTTTTTGTTAGATGTACAAAAAAGATGCCTTTGATAAGGGAAGATGTGGGTAGTATGAGTAGCAGTGCATAGTCAGTAGTCAAAAGTTTCATTGCTTCTCAGAAATGACTATCAACAAATACTATTGACCTAATGACTTATTAACTCTATGACTTGTTTTACATACTCCTCCTATATTGTCCGCCAACTTCATATAATGCATGAGTGATTTGCCCAAATTTTTGACGATTTCAAAAAGGCTTCCGCAATGCTGCCGCTATATTCTGCAATATCACAAGCCCAATTAGGAAGAGCGTCAAAAGGAGCAGCGCAGGCTTTATTAGCGGAGGCGTACTTAACTTATGGAAATCAATTGGCTTTAAAAGGGAAAGCTGTTACAACAGAATATCAGAATGCTATACTGTACGCTGATTCTGTTATTAACAGTAAGCAATACGCTCTACTTCCTAATTATGGAGACCTGTTCGAAATCAATAAGGAAGCAGGTGCCTACACAGAGGTTATTTTTGGTGTTCATGCCTAATATAGGTTGACAAAAAAACGTCACTTATGAAGCATGAAACTAAGCAAAAATTGCAGATCAGGGAGCATCGGATTTTTTCTGAGGAGCTTAAAAAGAAAGCAGTAAAGGACCTGGTAAGTAAACGAACTACTATTAGAGCATTGGTGAATGAACACCAGGTAAGCGAGCAAACTGTTTACAGGTGGCTGTATAAGTACTCGCCGTATCATGAGCAAAAATGTACCTTAGTTGTACAAATGAAAAGTGAAGAAACAAAAAACAGCGAGTTGCAAAAACGGGTTGCCGAGTTGGAGCGTGTTGTAGGTCAGAAGCAATTGGAGATAGACTTTTTAAATAAGCTTCTGGAGATAGGAAGTTCTGAACTGGGCTTTGACCTAAAAAAAAATTTCAACACTCCACCATCGAATGGTACAGGTGGCACAGGCACAGGGTCAAAATGAATGATGTGTTTGCCTTGTGTGGCATTAGCCGTCAGGCGCATTTTCAAGCTTTGCAAAGGCATTTGCAGGAGCAGCAAAAGGCGGTATTGTATGTGCGTTCAATGGAGCAGGTCAGGCAGATACATCCGGGTATGGGGCTTAGAACTATGTACGAAATGCTGCAGCCTGAAGGTATAGGCAGGGATGGCTTTGTAGCACTTGGGTTACAGGAAGGTTTCCGGTTAAAAACCGTTGAAAAGCAAACCAGAACAACCTATAGCGTTAAATCACGCAGATATGGCAATCTGTTAGGTGATATAGAATTCAACGGAATTAATCAGCTATGGAGCAGTGATATAACCTACCTGTATTGCCTGGACCAGTTCTTTTACATTGTGCTGATAATGGATATTTATTCAAGAAGATTAATTGGTTATAATCTTTCCGATAATATGCGGGCTGAAAACAACTTGTCAGCCCTGCAAATGGCATTAGCATTAAGAGGGATAGAGAGCTATCAGCACAGCCTGATACATCATTCAGATAAAGGAACTCAATATGCCAGCGATGCATATACAGAAGTATTGGAAAGACATGCAATAAGAATAAGTATGTGTAATGAAGTATACGAAAACACACACATAGAAAGAGTAAATGATACCATTAAAAATCAATATTTGAACAGGATGGAAATAAACAACAGAAGGCAGCTCCTAACCAAACTCGACGCAACGATCAAGACATATAATGAAACCAGGCCACATCAAAGTTTACATAAAATGTCACCTGTGGAGTATGAAAATTATCTATTGAAAATACCGGTAGATAAAAGAAGCAGAATGAAAATTTATACAATAGAACTTAATGCAGATGCATCAATAACCAAACAAATAAATTTATTCAGCAAGGAAATTTAAATATTAATAAATCTGTCAACCTATATCAGGCACACACAAGATAGCAGACAACCTCTACTTCCTATCTTTGCCGTCCTTTAAGTAAAAACTATGTTTAATAAACGCATAAAGATTAAGCAATTGGTAGCCACCGAACAAACGGGTGACGAAGTAACTGTAATGGGT
>MWYU01000084.1 GCA_002050375.1 Chitinophagales bacterium 62-2 | reverse complement strand
GTATACAGTCATCCCTGTTATATCTTCCAAAAGTTTTCCCCGTTCATCTTTTTTTGATTTTAAAAACCTGGCAAACTCACCCTGCGACAGCAATATCGATTTGATGAACTGGTCGTAGGTTAAACCAATTAATTCAGTATTTCTTTTGGGAACTTCTTTTTTGCCGGAAAGTATAGGCCTATCTGTTGAAACATCGACAAGTTCCATATCAGCATCTCTAAGGCCGCCTCTCTTATTTGTTGCTATAGACCATTTTGAACGAAAGATACCTTTGCTGCAACTGTAGTCCACTTCCACAAAAGAGTCTGTTTCATTCTTTGTGACTACAGACCCCGATTTTTCTATAAAGCTCTTTGAGATCGCATCAGATTCGAAGCGTGGTATCTTATTAAATAATGCCAGGGTGATGGCATCAAGAATGGTAGATTTCCCGGAGCCTGTGGGACCTGTAATGGCAAAAAGCCCTGCTTCAGACAGCGGCGGTGACTGAAAATTAATTTCCCATTCAGACCTGAGGCAATTGATATTTTTAATCTTGATTTTTAAAATCTTCATCGCTAATCTTTCTCAACAATTTCATTTAACAGCTCATCAAAAGCTTCAATTATTAAATTTTTTTTGTCTTCTTCAACCTCCTCTGCTTCCAGTTTCCTTAACAGGATTTCCTTCGGAGTTAAATCTTCGATATTACTGCTTTCTCCCTCGAGCTTAAGACCAGATGTTGTATTTGTAAATTTGAATTTATAGTTTAAAATTTCAACTTCATTACTTTGAAATTCCGTAATGAATTTGTGGAGATGTGCAGTGAGTGAAGGATCGCGATCTTTTTCAATTATTTCTAATTCCGCAAAACACTTCAATGGCTTATTATTCTTAAAAGCACCTAAACTTGACTGCACCTCTTTAAAGCTTCCGGAAAATCTGCGAAGTGTTCTCGCAGGAGGCACCTCATGAGTTAATACCTCTCGAATGCAGCCATCTGATACATCTAACTCCAGAACAATTTTTTTATCATTCTTCTCGCTAAAACTAAGAGGAATTGGCGAGCCCGAGTACCGGATGGTTTCACTATTACCAACTCTTTGAGGTTTGTGAATATGCCCCAAAGCAATGTAGTGGCAATTTTTTGGAAAATCATTTGCACTAAACATTTCCAAACCTCCTCGTTGAATATCTCTTTCGCTATCGGAAGTGGCAACCCCCGAGGTAAATAAATGTCCCATTAATATCACCGGAATATGCTCTCCATATTTTTGCGATGCATGATTAACCGCGGCGTCAAAATACGTTTTCATCCCCAAAAATTTCTGCTCAACCCTATTCTTGTAAGTTTCACTTTCCGTTGCTGTTCTAATATCTGAATCACGCAAATAGGGAACGGCGCAAACAACACATTCTGTTTTGCCGCTTCTGTTTCTTAACTCAATTATACATTCATCCATTGCAACGTGGGTGTTTGCCACAATGTCAATATTTAGCATGGCAAGAATGTCTTTTGGCCCGTTTAAAACTGCAGGAGAATCATGGTTACCTGCTGTCATAATAACCTTGCACTTAACATGAATAAGTTTCCTAAGAAACGAATAGTAAAGATGTCGGGCATCAGATGCAGGATTAGCATGGTCGAAAATATCTCCTGAAATTAAAAGTACTTCAATCTCTCTTTCTTTAATGAGATGTATAAGCCACTCAAAAAAAATCTTATGGTCCTCGGATAAATCTTTTTTATGCAGCTTGATTCCCAAATGCCAGTCGGCTGTATGGAGTATTCTCATCCTGTAAAAATATTAAAATTGAAGTGAGCACTTACCCACCGCTTATCAACTTTAGACAATAGTTTTAATTCAAACTTAGCTTCTTCCAGTTTAGAAACTATGTAGTGTAAAGTTTTGTTTGGATTGTTATTGAGGGGTTTAAGCACATCTAAAAATGAAGCAACTGAAGGTTCTGTTGTTAATGTCTCCCCACTGGTTTTAGGCAATGCTTTTCTTGAGTATCAAATGAAGTAATCTTTGCAGAAAGTGCTGCCATTAGTGCCATCCTGTTTTCTCTATCCAATAAATACATC
>MWYU01000189.1 GCA_002050375.1 Chitinophagales bacterium 62-2 | reverse complement strand
ACCCAAGCACATTACCTCCCAACATTAGCATTGCACAATGGAAAGCTTACGATGGGCGCCAGGGCGACTCTCTTACCGTTTGGTTAGGCCGTTTGGCATTAAGGCCAAATGAGCAACAAAATTACAGGGACGGGAAAACCCTTAACTGGTATGATATGGTGTTTCAGAAAGGAATGCGTCAGGATCACACTGTAAGCATTTCGGGTAAAAAAGAGGATGTGTCTTATTATATGTCTCTTAATTACAACAATAACCAGGGTATAATTGTAGGGGATAAATTTTCTACTTTCAGAACACGGTTAAATGTTGAAGCTAAGGCCGCCAAATTTATGACAGTTGGTATTAATATGCAATTTGCTGACCGTGATGAAAGCCAGGTGCCTGTTAACTGGGGCACAATGGTAAATGCCACTCCATACGGTGATAAATATAAACCTGATGGAATTACTTTAAGAGATAGTCCAAATGACGACATTGGTAATACTACCAATCCATTTTTAGATAATACCTACACCACTCGTTTGCAAAAAACAAATAGTCTTTTTGGTTCAATTTATGCAAAAGGTAATCTGGGCCTCGGATTTTCATATCAGGTAAACTTTACCCCTACTTTCGCCTTTTACAGGTATTTTAACGCGAGGTCGGTCAGAGACTTCCGTGTTGCTGCGCGTAAAGGAGTTGCTACAAGAACAGATTCCACAATGTATAATTGGCAAGTTGACAACCTTTTGTTTTGGAACAAAACCTTTGGAGATCACCAGTTTGACGCAACATTTTTGGTGAATGCAGAAAAATTGCAATCATGGCGCAACCAGATAGATAATGAAGGATTTGATCCTAACGATAATTTAAGCTATCATAATATAGGCTCAGGAATAAAACCTGTAGTTAGTAGTGATGACCAGGTTAGTACAGGGGACGCTTTAATGGGTCGTTTAAATTATTCGTACAGGCAGAAGTATTTATTAACTACTTCCCTTCGTCGTGATGGTTATTCAGCTTTCGGTCAGGGTAATCCGCGGGCAACCTTTCCTTCTGTTGCTTTGGGTTGGGTATTCTCAAAAGAAAAATTTGCCTCTTCTAAGTTCCTTACTTATGGCAAGCTTCGTGCTTCATGGGGTATAAATGGTAACCGCGATATTGGCCGGTACGCTGCTCTTTCAGATTTAAGCACAGGTAAGTATCAATATATAAGCCCTGCTGGCGCAGTAATTCTTGTGTCTCAATTAGCTGTAAACCGTTTGCAAAATCCCGGCCTTAAATGGGAAAGAACAGAATCTTATAATCTGGGTTTAGATTATTCTATCCTTAAAGACAGAATTGGCGGTACTATTGATGTATATAGAAAATCAACTAAAGACCTGCTGGTACTGCGTACGTTACCTAACGTTACCGGATTTTCAAATGTTTTAGACAATATTGGTGAAGTGCAAAACAAGGGAGTTGAACTTAGTATTAACACGGTTAATATGAAAACACAAAACTTCTCATGGAGATCTACCGTAAACTTTACCTTAAACAGAAACAAGATTGTGCATTTGTATGGACCCGTTCCTACTTACGATGCAACCGGAAAGTACATCGGTGACATAGAAAGAGATGACATAGCCAACCGATGGTTTATAGGGCACGATATTGATGAAATATGGGATTTAAAAGTATTGGGTGTTTGGCAACAGAGTGAAGCCGCGGAAGCTGCAAAATTTAAATTACGTCCGGGAGACTTCAAGGTACAGGACGTGGATGGTGATGGCACTTTTTCAAATGCTGACAGGCAGTTTCTTGGTTTCAGAAATCCACGGTACCAATGGACTTTTAGAAACGACTTCACCTTTTTAAAGCATTTTGACTTTTCATTCATGCTTTATTCCAATTGGGGTCAGCAATCAGATTATAACCAGGCTAAGAATAACAGCGGATTTCTTGATAGGCAAAATTCTTACATACTTCCTTATTGGACGCCCGAAACCCCAACCAACGAGTATGCAAGCCTTTACTCCAGTAATGGTAGCGCTGATTTCAGTGTTTACAGAAAAACTTCCTTTATCAGATTGAACACTGTAGCACTTGCTTACAC
>MWYU01000088.1 GCA_002050375.1 Chitinophagales bacterium 62-2 | reverse complement strand
AGAATAATCCTAAAATCACTAATCCCAACTTTTATGGTATGATTACTCACCTCGATGAACAGGTGGGGCAATTGATTTATAAGCTGAAGAAAGAAGGTTTATATGAGAATACTATAATAGTATTTATTCTGACTAACGTTTTAAGCCCCGTTGAGTTGCAGCCCTAATTCATCAGTCTTTATATCAAACTTATGAATAAGCTTCTTCATTTCCTGCACTTTTCTTTTTCGTTTTTGATCTAAGAATTCATAACCATGATCGTTGTTGTAAGGCTGATTTTTTACTACCATGTTCCATATAATTACTGCAAGTTTTCTGGCTGTTGCACTAATGGCTGACACCCTGCCTTTTCTAAAGTTGATCCGATTAAAGAAATTTGAAAGCGGGGTATCCTTTAAATTCCCTATAGCATTGGCGGCATTGCGTAAGGCAATCTTAAGCCTGTTGCTTCCTTTGGGCACTTTATGACTCAGAACTTTGCCTCCGCTTATTTTATTGTTTGGTGCAAGCCGCAGCCACGATGCAAATTGCTTTGCTGTCTCAAACTTTTTTAATCCTTCTAAACCCACTTCACTCATCAGGGTAAGTGCCGTTGAATGACTTACGCCTTCTATTGCCAGCAAGTCCACTCCTTCAAAATATTGATAAGACATTAAATTGATGTCGATATTCTTTGGTGAGTTTTTGTTTACTTTCTTATGCACTTTCTTGTCTATGAAATGCTGTCGCTTTTCATCATTTTTGTTGATCTGTTCACCCAGCATCTTTTCAATTTCTATATCACAATCTTTTATTGCTGATTGTATGTTTTGATACATCTTGTACTCATGCTTTAAAGCAAATAAATAGTCCTTCCTTCCATTGGTTTGCAGGGCCTTTGCAATTTCTTCTTCACTCTTTTTGCAATTGCCATGTCTTAATGATGCAAGCACTTCTGCATTGGTTTCTCCTTTACAAATGGCTTCTATTATAGCAAGACCTGTTAAGCCTGTAACATCTTTTACAACTACATCTAATCGTAAATTAAGCAACCGAAGATACTTCTGCATCTTGCGGGTAGTATCAGCGGCCTGATCTAAAAGATTTGTACGGTGACGGCAATAAGTTCTTAATTGTTCTGTGGCTTCATCAGGTAAAAAACTTCCACTTAACAAACCTATCGTATGCAGCTTCTGTATCCATTGGCAATCCTGAACATCGGTCTTTTTTCCCTTAATGTTTTTGGTAAACTTGCCATTGCAAAGGATAACTTGTAAACCTGCATTTTGTAAAACAGCAAAGAGGCTTTGCCAATAAGTACCTGTACTTTCCATTGCTACTGTTTTTACATCCTTTGTTAAAAGCCATTGAGCCAATGCGTGGAGGTCTTCATTGTAAACTCCAAATTCTCTTATATCATCTTTACCTTGTCCTACAGCTACAAAATGAGAGCGACTGCCTACATCAATCCCCGCAGCATTAGGATTGATAATTTCCATTGAAACTTTTTGCTTCATAAGCATTCTTTTTAAGTGATAAAAAAATGCTCTAAGGGAATGTATCTTTGACATGTAAATATTCTGATCGGGATGTCCGCTTGGGACTCACCACTGAAATCATCTCAAAGCCTTTTTGTTGTAGCAAAAAGGCTTTTTACATTCCAACCAGGATGACGCCCGTGCTATTATGCAACAGTTCTAAACCGGCCTTGCAATAGAGCATGGCAATATAAGAATTATGCTGATGCATCTGCTCTTACGTTAGCTTCGGAAATCATTTTTGCGGGCGAAAAAGGAGGGATGACCGCTAACGCTGTAAACCCCTGTAACTTTATTGTGACGGGGGTTTTAAGCTAATTGTCTTTTTTACCTTGTGGAATTAAGATACTTCACAACTTGTACAAGAAAATACAACGGAGCAAGCATTAAAAACCTTATTCTTCGTACTCCTCAAAGCTAATGCCGTGGGCTTTAAGTTCATGCAAAACAGGAGAATAGATAGACGGAATAATGGGAAGATGTAATCCTGTTTCAACCAGCTTTCCTTCAAGTATTAGTTTGGCTGCAATGCCAAGCGGCAGCCCAACTGTTTTAGCCATAG
>MWYU01000211.1 GCA_002050375.1 Chitinophagales bacterium 62-2 | reverse complement strand
GTACAATGCATTACGACTGTAGTCGTAGCCCTGCAACCTGTTTGATAGTCGTGTTCGATGCATAAAATTTTTGGCGTACTGTTGATATTATAAAGTAGAAATTATGGTACAAGCTAAGTAACCCGATTGATCATCGTTGCGTATTCTAAGATGTTGCCAAATAAATTTTAGGCAGCTACTCTTAGTTCATACGGTTTCTGTTTCTTAATAACGGCGAAGACTCTTTCTATTAGTTTAGCTCTTATAATATTTACCACGCTCATCTTTGGTTTGCCTTCTTTTACCTTTTGTTCATACTTTAATTTCAGTTCCGGATCATGTTGTATAGCACTCATGGCTGCAAGCGTTAGTAATGATTTAATCTTTTTATTTGCCAAGTGGCTTACCCTTACTTTACCTCTGATGCTCGTTCCTGAACTATGTTCGAATGGAGCTATGCCACAATAACAAATCAGTTTTCTTACATCACTAAACCTTGTAAAATTTTCTGTCGCTATTAGCAGGTGAACCGAGGTGGCAAAACCAATACCTGTTACACTGCATACTAAATCATAGTTTGTTTGTAATGGTTGATCTGCACTTATAAGCTCTTTAATAGAAGCTTCTGTTTCTTTAATTTCCTGTGCTAATATTTCCATCACATACTTCATGGAGGCGGTCATCTTTTCATTTACCTTTTGGCCCATTTGCGATACTAACTCTTTTAGCTTCGATTGATAAGAGGCTTTGTCGGACACGAGCTTATCGCGGTGGCTCATGAGTTGCTGTAACTCAAGCTGGGCATCGCTTAAGGGAGACATCGGCTGTAGTTCTTCCTTTCGCATCCAGCCATACTTGCTAATAAATCTTGCATCTACTTTATCACTTTTGCCTCTTACCATTCCCAGAGAACGTTTTACATCGAGCGCAGCACGTTTTACAAATTTGATCTGCTGCTGCTCTAGGAAGCGTTCAATACCGTAAGTGTAAATACCGGTGTACTCCATCACAACCAACAAGCCTTCTGTAGTCTTCAATTCCTTCAGCAGCCAACGTTTAATAGTTTTAAAACCTTTACTGTCATTGCTTACAGGAGGTAAACTTTTTTGCTGAATGAAAAGATGACAGTCTAATGTTTTTTTGGATACATCCATACCCATGATAGCAGTAATTTTCATAATTTTATTTTTAAGGAAAACAAAAAAGAGTTGCCCTGGTACTAAGACCTTTAATAGTCCTTTATGACTAAAATTCTAATTGGTACAGGCAACCAGAAAGGAAGGGAGGTCTAATACGCAACACGGAACGAAACTTCCAGTCGCACTCATAGTGCACCTCTCTTCTTTTCAAATTTATTTCTCTCTCGCCGTTATTTCAAAGAACTTGCAATCTAAAGGTCGCACTCTTGTACATTTTTTTCGCTATTCAGCAAAAGCTCGAACTGAATTTGTCACTTGCAATCTATAACTGGTCATTTAATATCTACATACCTTTTCACCCATGCAGCAATAACTTCTCCGGCATAATAAGCATCTCTTTTATTATTTAGCAAATGATCAGTCTTGTCGAGAGAAATAAAACTTTTAGGATGGCGTGCTTCTGTATAAAGCTTTTCAGCATGACTGATGGCAACAGTAGTATCGTGTGGCGAATGCATTATTAAAATTGCTTTTTTTAACTCCCTTAAAACCGCAGGCAAATCATGCGTACCAAGATCGTCTAAAAACTGTTTTTTAATTGTAAAGTGCTGTCCTGCAAGGTTTACTTTCGCTTTTCCCTCCTCTGCAATTAAATCAATTTCACTTTCTATCAAATGCTTTACATGGTCCACTTCTGATGGGGCAGCAATAGTAGCAACTGCTTTTACCGATGCAATTTTTGCAGCAGCATAAATAGCAGCAGGTCCTCCAAACGAATGTCCTATAATAAGGAAGGGCGAACTATATTTTTGTTCCAGGTAGCGGGCAGCAGAAACCACGTCATCCACATTTGTAGTAAAATTGGTATCAGTAAAATTACCATCGCTGTTGCCCAAACCGGTAAAATCAAAACTAAGCACACCAAAACCCGATGCAGTCATTGCTTTTGATATATTGCGTACCCCATTAAAG
>MWYU01000649.1 GCA_002050375.1 Chitinophagales bacterium 62-2 | reverse complement strand
GCTTATAAGGATGCTTATGTTTACGACGGTCAATACTCACCTCATCGAAAGAAGAAGTTTGGTATAAAAGCAGGTAATCCCGGTGAACAGTTCATTGTATTCTCGCAAAACCACGATCAGGTAGGTAACAGAATGCTTGGTGAGCGAACGAGCAGTCTGGTAAGTTTTGATATGCAAAAGTTAATGGCTGCAGCAGTGATGGTAAGCCCTTATTTGCCTATGTTGTTTATGGGCGAGGAGTACAGTGAAACAAATCCATTTCAATATTTTGTAAGCCATACTGATCCTGGACTCGCCGAGGCGGTACGAAAAGGCCGAAAGGCAGAATTTGCCGCTTTTCATGCACAAGGCGAAGCTCCCGATCCCGTTGCTGAAGAAACGTTCAGCCGATCGAAGATGCATTGGGAACTGTTAGATAAGGAGCCACATAAAACAATGTTCCGTTACTACCAGGCGCTTATTCAATTAAGAAAACATAACCCTGTTTTAAAACAGTTGGACCGGCAACGCTTAACTGTACAGGCAAACGAAAAGCAAAACACCTTGTGGCTGCATCGATGGTACGAAAATGAGCAGTTGGTTTGCCTGATGAATTTTTCAAAAAAACCGCAGAATATGATATTGCCGCAAGATGAAAAAGGTTGCATAAAAATATTCGATTCGGCTGATCCAAAATGGGGTGGCCCGGCAGCAGATGAAACTATTTCAGACGGAGAAACACCAATAGTGCGGTCCGAAAGTATTTTAATTTACAGTAATGAAGCCAGGTAAGAAGTATGAACACCAGATACGACCGGCTAAATCATTTTCAAAAACACAGAGCACAAGTTCTGTAAGGATGAGGTTCTTTATATTTGCACGTACAACTTTTTTATGGAGACTAAGCTGACATTAAAACTTGATCAAGAAGTGATTGAAAAGGCAAAAAAATATGCTTCGGATAAAAAATTAAGTTTATCCAAGTTAATTGAGAACTACTTGAATTCTTTGACATCTGATAAAAAAAACAATATTGAAATAGAAATATCTCCTTTTGTAAAAAGCCTTGCAACCGGCTCAAAAATTCCTGCCAATTACGATCATAAACAAGAGTATTCGAATTACTTGGTTGAAAAATATAAATGAAAACATTATTTCTTGACACTAATATAATACTTGATCTGCTGGGAGAAAGACATCCATTTTATGAATCAGCTGCAAAACTTGCAACACTGGCCGACAAAAAGAACCTGATCATGGTGGTCTCTCCAATTTCATTTGCAACAGTGAGTTACATACTTTCTAAATTTGAATCGGCAGAAATAGTAAAAGAAAAGCTAAGAAAGTTTAAAATCATAAGCGAAATCAGCAAAATGGACGGGGATATAATTGAAAAAGGTTTAAACTCAAAGTTTACTGACTTTGAAGATGCCCTCCAATATTTTAGTGCAATTGACTCGGAGTGCGACATCCTTATAACGAGAAATGGAAAGGATTTTAAAGCTTCTGTTATTCCTGTAATGTCAGCCGAAGAATATTTGAAAAGTATCGTATAAAACAACTCACCTATACTGTATTGCACAACAGAGCTAAGGTTACACTATTAATGAAGAAAGTAATTGGGACATTAGTAATTATAGTATGTGGTCGTGCTGAATATCCCGACTTCACCGATAACTGTATGGAAATATGAAATAATTCCTACCTGATAATTGATTATTGATTTATGTATAGCCCGATTGATCTAATGACCAACACCATGACCAACCCCATCTCAACATATCGCATACAGTTTCATAAAGACTTTACTTTTAATGATCTTGAAAAAGTGCTTCCTTACCTGCAGAAGTTAGGAGTAAGCACTATTTATGCTTCCCCCATTTTTGAAGCAGTTCCTGGTAGTTTGCACGGTTATGATGGTGTAAATCCACATCGCATTAATCCTGAAATCGGTACTGAAGAACAATTACGGGAGATAAGTAAAAAACTAAAAGAGGCAGGTATAAACTGGTTGCAGGATATTGTACCTAACCACATGGCTTTTCACCCCAGCAACGTGTGGATGATGGATGTTCTCGAAAAGGGTCCTCAATCATTATACGCTCCTTACTTTGATGTTGCCTGGAACAGCCAAATTTATCATGGCCGTATTATGGTTCCTTTCTTAGCGTCGCCATTACCGGATGTTATTAAAAACGGAGAGCTCACAATAGGTTACGATAACCAGCGCTTTGTATGTAAATATTTTGAAAGTTCCTACCCGTTGCAGCCCAAATCGTATGCAACTATTTTACAAGCTGCAAACGAAGAACCTTCACAGGCAGTGCAGCAACTGATTGACCAGATACCAAAGATGGAAGATGAACATTCTTACACTGAAAGGTGGAATGAGATAAGACTGCAATTAGCGGCCTTGATGAAGAATGATACTACAAAAGACTATATAGAAAAATGTATTAAAGCAATAAACGAAAGCTCTGAGCAACTTCAGCAGATAATGGATGAGCAATCGTACCGACTGTGTCACTACCAGGAAACCGATTATCAGATTAACTATCGCCGCTTCTTCACGGTTAATGGCTTAATCTGTTTAAACATTCATATTAAAAAAGTTTTCGACGATTATCATAAAGTAATAAAAACGCTCGTCGATGATGGTGTTTTCCAGGGATTGCGCATTGACCATATTGATGGCTTAAACGATCCAACAACTTATCTTAAACAGCTTCGCGAATTGGTGGGTGATGAAACTTACATAGTGGTAGAAAAGATACTCGAGCCCAGTGAAGGTTTACCAAAACAATGGCCTGTACAAGGTAATACCGGCTATGACTTTCTCTCGATGATCAACAATTTATTCACCAACCAAAGCAGCGAGCAAAGCTTCACACATTTTTACAGGAAGCTAACCAAAAATCATAAGTCAATCCATCAGCACCTGCACGATAAGAAGTCGTACATTCTTTATAAACACATGGGCGGGGAGCTTGAAAATTTGTACCAGCTTTTCATGCAAACAGGGCTTGTGCAAAAAGAAGATTATGCGCAAATGCGCACAGAAGATATTAAAACAGTTATTGCAGAATTTCTTATTCAGTGCCCCGTTTATCGTTACTATGGCAATGCCTTCCCCCTGCAGGAAAAGGAAGCGGCTGATGTGCAGGATATCTTAAAGCGCATTAAAAAACGGAGGCCCGATCTAACGCCTGCCGTATACTTGCTGGAAAACACACTGTTGAAAAAGCCGTTGGAAGGAAACGAAGAATACAATGCCAACGCTTTGCGCTTCTACCAAAGGTGTATGCAATTTACCGGTCCATTAATGGCTAAAGGGGTCGAAGACACATTAATGTATGCCTATAACCGTTTCATCAGCCATAACGAAGTAGGTGATTCTCCTGAGGTGTTCGGATCTTCCATTGAAGAGTTTCATAAAGAAATGAAGGACAGGCAGCAGCAATGGCCGTTTTCGATCAATGCCACTTCCACGCACGATACTAAACGTGGTGAAGGAGTACGTGCCCGTTTGAATGTGTTGACCGATCTCGCAGATGAATGGCTCAACCTGGTAGAGGAATGGCGGCAGTTAAACGCACCTCTTAAAACAGATGGAGCGCCAGATGCTAATGATGAATACTTTATTTATCAAACCCTTGTTGGTGCTTACCCTATGCCCGGTCAGGACGACGATAACATACAAAATCGCCTCGAAGAATATATTGAAAAGGCGTTGCGCGAAGAGAAGACAAATTCAAACTGGGACGCTCCAAATGTTGAATATGAAGACGCAGCTAAGAAGTTTATAACAGGCCTTTTGGATACAAGCAGCGCCTTTTGGAAAACGTTCCATGCTTTTCAGAAAAGAATAGCAGATTTTGGTATGGTTAATTCATTAGGCCAGGTGCTGCTCAAATTTATGTGCCCCGGTGTTCCCGATATTTACCAGGGGACAGAACTATGGAATCTCAGTTTAGTTGATCCGGACAACCGCCGTTCTGTAGATTATGAAAAATGCCGGCAATATCTTAATGACATCGACAACCAGGACGTCAACAACCAGGAAGCACTCCTGCACGAGCTATGGCAAAACCGGGAAGATGCAAGAATTAAGCTTTGGCTTACACATACTTTATTAACTGAACGAAACAATAATACTGATCTATTTGCCAAAGGCGAATACATTCCTCTGCGTGTGGAAGGTGAATACAAAAACAACGTATGTGCATTTGCCCGCAAATACCAACATAATTATTATGTGGTGGCGCTTCCTCTTGGCCTGGCGAAATTGTGTAAAGAGCAACATAAAGAAATACATGACCTCGATTGGAAAAACACACATATCACTTTACCAAACGACACTCCAAAGAGCTATCGAAACATATTACTGAAGTCGGAAGGAAAACAGGAGAACGGGCTTGCAGTACAGGAGCTTTTTAAGGATATACCTTTTGCTCTTTTAAAACTGCAAAGTGAGCATGCTCGAAGTGCCGGTATTCTTATGCACATCACTTCGCTGCCTTCGCGTTTTGGCATTGGCGATTTAGGCCCGCAAGCGGAAGCTTTCGCTAATTTTCTCCACCGCACGAATCAAAAGTTCTGGCAACTGTTGCCGCTAAATCCAACAGAGCAGGGACAGTCTCATTCGCCTTACAGTTCCTTATCAAGCAAGGCTGGGAATCCTTTATTGATAAGTCCTGAACTGCTTGCACATGATGGTCTGCTTAATGTGGAGGAGTTGCAGCAATACTATTTACCAAACAAAGCACAAGCAGATTACAGCGGAGCCGAACGGGTGAAAGATAAACTGTTTAAAAAAGCATGGCAAACATTTAAAGAAGGAAAACCTGATGTGCTTCAGAAAGAGATGGATGAGTTTTGCCAGACTGAAGAAAGCTGGTTGAAAGATTTTGCTCTTTTCATGGTGCTTAAAAAACAGCATAAAGGTGAGCCCTGGTTCAGGTGGCCCGAAGAGTATAGGCTTCACCAACCCCACGCGTTGGAGACCTTAACGAACCAGCATAAAGATGAACTGGAGAAAATAAAATGGCTGCAATTCATTTTTGCAAGGCAGTGGAAAAAACTGCGGCACTACTGCAATCAGCATGGCATACAGTTATTTGGCGACATGCCTTTTTATATTAGTTACGACTCAGCAGATGTTTGGAGCGACCGGGAAATTTTTGCTATAGACGAAGAAGGAAATATGACAGGTGTTGCCGGCGTACCGCCTGATGCATTTAGTGACGACGGACAACTTTGGGGGATGCCGGTTTTTAAATGGGATGTATTAAAGCGGCGCAACTACGATTGGTGGATACAACGCTTTAAAAAGAACATTGAACTGTTTGACATAGTGCGGCTCGATCACTTCAGGGCATTTGTAGATTACTGGGAAGTACCTGCAACCGAAACGACTGCAAGACGTGGAGAATGGAAGCCGGGGCCTGGTGCCAATCTTTTTACCGTTGCAAAAGAAGAGTTAGGCAGCCTTCCTTTTGTGGCCGAAGACCTGGGTGATATAACTGACGCGGTTTACCAGCTTCGAGACCAGTTTAACCTGCCCGGGATGAAAATATTGCAATTTGCTTTTGGTGAAGACATGCACACGTCTATACACGCACCCCACAATTACCACGAAAACTTTATTGTTTACACCGGTACACACGACAACAATACTATTCGCGGCTGGTTCCGTTGCGAGGTGAATAACGAGAACCGCCATCGTTTAGAACAGTACATCGGCCATCCAGCTAGAGAAGAGAATATACATCTTGTGTTAGGCCGGTTAGCATATTTATCGGTAGCCAAAACAGTCATTCTTCCTATGCAGGATGTTTTAGCGCTTAATGAAAGCTGCCGCATGAATACTCCTGCATCTAATAAGAATAACTGGGGTTGGCGTCTTCTACCGGAACAGTTAACGGGAGATGCGGAAAGCCTGCTAAAGGAGTGGACGAGTATATATAACAGGAAGTGAGAACGGAGTGAATTCTTTTTGCCTTTTTTGGTAGCCTTGCTAATCTTTCTTTATGAGATTAATTAAAATAAGTTTAGCCACACGTGGATCTACAATAACCCGGTCGTTTTCAAAGTCTAATTTTAGTCTCCATTTTTGCATAGTTGCTGCACCTATAATAACTTCTTCGCTTAGTCCAGGCACTACTAAAAATTCGTCCGATAAGCGAACATCTTCATGATAAAAGTCGAGCCTTGTAGTGTACTTTATCTCCATATAAGTAGCATTGCTTGCTGTTGCCAGCCTTAATGGTGTATGCAGCTTTATAATTTCTTCCAGATTTTCTACACTTTCTTCTGAAATGCAGGAATAGGTTGCTCCACTGTCAAACAAAGCGTAAAGTGTTTTTTCACCCTTCGAACCTTCAAATCTTAATGGTACTCGAATGATCATTCTTAAAGTTACAATTAAAATGTAGGGGTTATGACACAATTAAAATTACGTAACATTACATATTCAACACAGTAAAGCATCATTTCTACAAGCCAATCGTATAACAAAAAACCCTGCCAAAAGGCAGGGTCAATCATTTTCAAAGGGTAGTAGTTTAGTATCCTTTTTTTGCAACACCATCTTCAATTGCCTGTAAAGCTTTTGCTTCACTCATAATAGCTGCCATCTTATTGCCTTTGCCATCATGACCACCGGCCATATAACCACCACGTGCCGTTTTTGTAATTACTGCGTCGTGCATAGCTACATTTTTCTCTTTAGTTTTTAAGCAGTAAGCCTTAATCATTTTCGAAGTGTCCATTTTTAAATATTTAATAATTGATAAACAGTTGCTTTAGAACAGGCACAAGCTACGTTTTTTTAGGGAAAGCTGATTGTAGTGTAACACGATTAAAAATAGAAGCATAAAACGAAAAACGCCTTTCCTTAAATTCTATTTATTTGGTTCCCTGCCTGATGCTATACATCTATTCTTGCATACCTCGCATGGCTTTCGATAAAGTCTCTTCTTGGCGCTACTTCATCACCCATGAGCATGCTAAACACCCTGTCTGCTTCCGGAGCACTTTCAATGGTAACCCTTTTTAATGTTCGGCGTGCCGGATCCATTGTTGTTTCCCAAAGTTGCTCAGAATTCATTTCACCCAAACCTTTATAGCGCTGTATCGTTACACTGTCTTCTTTGCCTCCTCCTAATTTTTCAACCCATATTTTACGTTGCTCTTCGCTATATGCATACTCCTGTTCCTTGCCTTTTTTTACCAGATATAAAGGTGGCTGGGCAATATAAACATACCCGGCTTCAACCAATTCCTTCATGTACCTGAAAATAAAGGTTAGAATCAGGGTTGCAATGTGACTGCCATCAACATCCGCATCAGTCATAATGATGAGTTTATGATAACGAAGTTTAGTAAGGTTCAACTGCTTTGGATCCTCCAATGTTCCCACGGTTACACCCAAAGCAGTGTACATGTTCCTGATCTCTTCGTTCTCGTAAATCTTGTGCTCCATTGCTTTTTCAACATTCAAAATTTTTCCCCGCAATGGCAGTATGGCCTGGAAACTTCTTTCACGGCCTTGTTTTGCAGTACCGCCTGCAGAGTCTCCTTCCACCAGGTACAGTTCTGTTTTTGTGGGATCTCTCTCGCTGCAATCAGCGAGTTTACCGGGTAAACCCCCACCGCTTAAAACAGTTTTCCGTTGCACCATTTCCCGCGCCTTCTTTGCTGCAACCCGGGCTTGTGCTGCCAATACAATTTTAGAAATTACATTCTTGGCTTCCCTTGGGTTTTCTTCAAGATAAGCTTCCAGCGCACGGGCAACAGTAGTTTGAACAATGCCACTTACTTCGCTATTGCCAAGTTTTGTTTTTGTTTGTCCTTCAAATTGAGGCTCGGGAACTTTTACTGAAATAATAGCGCTTAATCCTTCTCTAAAGTCATCACCTTCAACCACAACTTTGGCTCTTTCAAACAAACCATTTTTATCGCCGTAGGTTTTGAAAACACGGGTAAGCGCCTGTCGGAAGCCCGTTACGTGCGTACCACCTTCGATAGTGTTGATATTGTTTACATAGGAGAAGATATGCTCTTTAAAATCGTCGTTGTACGTCATAGCTACCTCAACGGCAACCATGCTTACTTCATCGAGGCCTTCAACAAATAATGTATTCGGTATTAATGGTGTACGGTTTCCACTTTTATCGAGCATTTCTACAAACTCAACAATTCCACCTTCGCTGTAAAAGCTCTTTAAGTACGGCTTGCCTTCCTCATCCATCTCACGTAAATCGGTAATGTTTATAGCAATGCGCCTGTTTAAATAAGAGAGTTCTCGCAGGCGGCCTTCAAGAATATCTCTTTTGTAAACAGTTTCCTGCAGAATGGTATCATCAGGCCAGAAACGAATGGTAGTACCTGTTATTTCAGAAGTTCCTATCTCTCTAACCGGATATTGGGGAGCCCCTTTTTTATATTCCTGTTCAAATATTTTTCCCTCCCGATGTACCGTAACGTGAAGAGTAGAGCTTAAGGCATTTACGCAACTAACACCAACGCCATGCAAACCGCCACTTACTTTATAAGTGTTCTTATCAAACTTACCGCCGGCATGCAGCACAGTCATTACAACTTCGAGGGCACTGCGGTTTTCTTTGGTATGAATGGCCGTTGGAATACCACGTCCGTCATCACTTACACTAATGGAATTATCCTCATGCATGATAACATTAATATTTTTACAATAGCCTGCAAGAGCTTCATCTATGCTATTATCAACCACTTCGTAAACGAGGTGATGTAAACCTTTTACACCTACATCTCCAATGTACATGGCAGGCCTTTTTCTAACTGCCTCCAAACCTTCCAAAACCTGGATGCTGTCGGCCCCATAATTTTCATTCTGTGCCGCAGCATCGTTTATAATTTCATCTGCCATAAGTGCTTGATTCTCTTACTTTTTGTATAATATCGAGAAGTGTGCAAATTTAAGGAAAATAAAGGGTTTTTAAAGTTAAAAAGAGAGCTTTTAAAGCACTGATTATGTAACAATTTTGCCTGTTTTAAATATCGGAAATCCAGCATTTAAGAAAGTTAATTTTAGGCCTGCAATTTTTGCTATTGCAATATTGTGTTAGAAATTTTATCTTAACACGAAATCATTAATATGGAAGCTAATAATCAAAACCAAACAATAATGGTGGTAGGGTCAACTGGTTTTTTAGGAATGGAAATTTGCAGGCGACTTCTTGAAGCAAATAAGCAGGTAAAAGGATTGGTAAGGGCATCTTCAGATGAAACTAAAGTAGCTGCTCTTAAGCAAATGGGAGTAGAAACGGTGGTAGGGGATGTGAAGGACAAAACTTCATTAGATAATGGGTTCAATGGAGTTTATGCTGTTATTTCTACTGCTTCTTCCACGCTTTCAAGGCAGGAAGGCGATTCGATTGAAACAGTTGATAATGCCGGCCAATTGAATGTGGTGGAAGCGGCAATTAATGCAGGTGTAAAACATTTTGTATTTGTTTCTTTTAACCATATTCCAGTCGGGTTCCCTTTGCAGACTGCAAAACGTGCTGTTGAGAATCGCATCAGGGAAAGTGGCATGTCTTATACTATTTTACAACCTACTGTTTTTATGGAAGTATGGCTTGGACCGGCGGTAGGTTTTGATTATTCTAATGCCAAAGCAAATATTTTTGGTGACGGAAAAAATAAGATTTCATGGATATCCCTTGCTGACGTTGCAGCCTTTGCAGTTGCTTCTTTAGATAATGCAGAAGCTATTAATGCTGTTTTTGAATTAGGCGGGCCGGACGCGTTAAGCCCTTTAGAAGTGGTTAAAATATTTGAAGAGAAAAGTGGTAAGTCTTTTTCTCTGCAATTTGTACCCAAAGAAGCATTGAAGGCTCAAAAGGAAGCAGCAACTGATTCATTGAGTGAATCTTTTGCTGGCTTGATGATGGGTTGTGCGGAAGGAAGCGAGATTGACATGAGTACAACCTTAAAAACATTTCCGTTTAAATTAACATCGGTTAGGGAATATGCACAACGAGTGTTAGGTTAACTATATATAGGTAGGTTGTTTTAACCGTGCTACAAATAATCAGGCAGTTGTTGCGGCCGCTACGGCCACAACTTTTCTCTCGCCAATTTGCTGGCGCCACATCGCATAGTACAAACCTTTTTCTTCAACCAACTGATAGTGGCTGCCTGTTTCGGCTACCCTCCCTTTTTCCAGCACGTAAATCATATCGGCGTGCATAATGGTGCTTAGCCTGTGTGCAATTAAAACCGTTATTTGTTCCCGTTCGCCCGATATCTTTTTTATGGTTGAAGTGATCTCTTCCTCGGTAATACTGTCGAGCGAAGAAGTAGCCTCGTCAAATATAAGCAGGTGCGGATGACGCAGTAAAGCTCTTGCAATACTAAGGCGTTGTTTTTCTCCGCCACTTAGTTTTAATCCGCCTTCGCCAATCATTGTTTCAAGACCTTTTTCGGCACGCGATAACAAATAAGTACAGCTCGCCTTATGCATTACGTCTACCAGTTCTTCATCTGTCGAACCCGGGGCTACAAAAAGCAGGTTCTCTTTAATTGTTCCGGCGAATAATTGTGTGTCCTGTGTTACGAAACCTATTTGAGAACGCAGTTCATCGAAGTCAATATCATTGCTGCTAATACTGTTGTAATATATGTTTCCTTGTTGTGGACGATACAAGCCTACGAGCAACTTTACCAATGTACTTTTTCCCGCGCCGCTGGGCCCCACAAAAGCAATGGTTTCTCCTTTTTTTACATCAAAGCTAATTCCGTCTAAAGCCTTGTATTGCGCGGTAAGATGTTTAAAGCTAACGTTACTAAATTCAAGTTCGTTAATGGGGCCAACCATCGAGGGTTGTAATGGTTTTGGTTCAACAGATTTGTTCATTACGGTATGGAAATTTTGTAAGCTTGCCTGCGCCTCCCGATAACTGATAATGATATTGCCCATTTCCTGCATGGGCCCGAAAATAAAAAACCCATAAAACTGAAGCGCTAAAAACTGCCCCGGAGTAAGTACATCCCTAAAAATGAGAAATAATAAAGTAAAGCTGATGAGCTGTTGTAGAAAGTTTACCAGCGTTCCCTGCATGAAGCTGAGGGTACGGATGCTTTTTACTTTGCGTAATTCGAGCCCTAATATTTTGTAAGTGTTATTATTTAACCTCTTTACTTCCTGCTCGGTAAGGCCAAGACTTTTTACAAGCTCAATATTTCGCAAACTTTCAGTTGTGGTGCCTGCAAGTACAGTCGTTTCTTTAACTATATTCTTTTGTATCTGTTTTATTTTACGGCTTAAGATGCTCGTAGCTACAGCAAGAATTATCATGCCTACAACATAGGTAGGTACAATGCTCCAATGCTTGCTTGCTGCATAAATAGAAACAAAAACTACGCTTACAATAATGCCGAAAAACACGTTAATAAAGAAGCCTATAAATTTCTCCGTATCGGCTCTTACCTTGGTAAGTATAGAAAGGGTTTCGCCGCTGCGCTGATCTTCGAACTCCTGGTATGGCAGTCGCATGCTGTGGCGCAAACCATCGGTAAAAATTTTAGCGCCGAACTTTTGAATAATAACATTCACAACATAATCCTGGAAAGCTTTGGCAATACGGCTAACCATTGCAGTGCCAATAAGCAGGCTTAAAAAATAAAGAACACCCATAATATATTGGTGCTCGGTACGTGGACGTCCGGCGTCGTCAGTATGAGGATGAGTGGCAAGTTTGTCCATCACCTGGCCAATGATCATAGGGCTGAACAATGAAAATACCTGGTTTACCGCAGCCAGAAATAATGCAAGAAGGATCAGCCCCCGGTAAGGCTTTAGGTATTGAAGCAGCAGTTTCATAAAGTAGGAAAGATGTGCAAATTAGTAAATGTGCTAATGTGCAATGATTGCAAGTTAGCGAATGTGCCAATGTGCAGTTCAATATGCAAATTTAAGAATGAAATTAGCAAATTACAATCGACGCGCGGCAAGGTTATTTAAAGTGATGTGCTATGTTATTTCATTTGCACATTGTCACATCTGCACATTGTCACATCCTTCACTCTTCCACATAATCTGCTTTTGTTTTTTTATCCTGCAACTGGCCTTCCTGTAAAAAGACTTTCGGGCAGCTTACAAAGCCATGTATTAATTTATTGCTGCAGGCATGAGCAAGCAAATCATCGGAAACAAAGGCAAGAGGTGTTTGCAGATCCACCAGTTTTTTTGCAGCGGTATTAGTAATGGCGTATGCACTTGCAAAATCGTGAACACCTGCAATAAAAAGATGTTCTTTAAATTTTCTCGCGTAAAGATTATTTATTGTTTCGGCGCTCCATTTCAGCTTACCAAAAAGCCTTTTAAAATGATAACCTTGTTGTATGAACCATGTTTTAAAACTACGCCGAAGGTTTTTATAATAATCGAGGTATAACAGTTCCCAGTCTGCCGGAAGTTCTTTAGTCATTTCTTCAAATAATGCGAGTCCTTCTTTATTAGGAACTATATGGTCTTCTAAAATCAATATTTTTTTGTATCCATTCTTCAGCATGTCTTCATACACTAAACGATGGCTCCAGCTGCGTCCAATTTGTCCTGTGTTCATTGGTTTATCTTCAGGATGCACAGCAATAGCTCTTTGCTCGTCATAAATTTTATCTTCTATTAAATCGTCGATGGTAAGATCTTTTTTATCTATACCAAAAGAGAAGGTATAATTAAGCCCTTCTAACGCCGTAGCAATTTTTTGTTGCCTTTCGGTTTCTCTTTCAAGGGTTATTACATATATACTATCGAAGAAGCTATTGAGCGGTGTAAAGTCCATATACAACTGTTAACACGAAAGATAAAAGAAAAAAAGTATTAAGGGTATTTTAGGCATTTTCTTAAAGTGAAAATTTATTTTTACTCTTACTTAATTATGAAAAAGATACTTGCTTTATTTTTTCTTTTTGCCTTCATATATATTAGAACAATGGGATGCACTACTTTTTTCTTACAGAAGAACGGGCAGATGGTTTTTGGACGTAATTATGACTGGGTTACTGCAACCGGTTTTGTCAATACCAATCTTCGTGGTCTTGCCAAAACATCTTTGCCTCTTGATGAGGGAAACATTTTAAGATGGACTTCGAAATATGGAAGTGTAACTTTTAATCAATACGGCAAAGAGTTTCCTAACGGAGGCATGAACGAGCAGGGGCTTGTTGTAGAATTGATGTGGCTATCTGATAGCCGTTATCCTGCACCTGATAACCGGCCCGCGTTAAGTGTATTGCAATGGATACAATACCAACTTGACAATTGCCAAACCGTTGAAGAGGTTCTTGCAACGGATAAAAATGTACGCATATCCGATACAGGAACTCCTCAACATTATCTTATTGCTGATAGCAAGGGCAAAGTTGCTACCATAGAATTTTTAAATGGTAAAATGGTTGTACATACGGGAAGCAATCTTCCTTACCCTGTTCTTGCAAACAGTACTTATAAAGCATCACTGCAATTGTTGAAATCAACTAACATGCAAAATGAAGAACCTGGCTTCCAGGCAAATTCAGGCGACAGGTTTTTGAAAGCATGTGGAATGGTTCAACAATACACAAAGACAGATACAAAGAAGCCTATAATAGATTATTCTTTTGATATACTTAATAAAGTATCGCAGGGCAGTTTTACAAAGTGGAGCATTGTGTACGACATAACAAATAAGAGGATCCACTTTAAAACACACGGTTACCAGCAGTTGAAGTCTTTTGATCTTGCAGCATTAAATTTTTCGTGTACATCAAAGCCGCTGGCTTATAATATGAATCAAAATGCAGCAGGAAATATAAATAGGCAGTTTAGAAATTATTCAAACGATATAAACAGCAAGATGCTGAAACAGGCTTTCAGAGAAAGTAAAAGTGAAGTAAATATTGATGAACATCTGCAACAAGCTGTAGCGGATTTAGCAGAAAACGTGAAATGTGGATAGGTGATTTAAATTTATCAGGCCATGTAACAAAGTATCATTCCTGTGACAGTGCTAATTGATATCATCTAACCTTTCCGGAAACAGGAGCTTCCGGCTTTCTTTAATTATATCAACTGATCTATTATAAGTACACCGACCAATCCTAAGATTGAAACGATGCTTTCCATTACTGTCCAGGTTTTAAATGTTTCTTTCAGGCTTAAATTAAAGTATTCCTTAAACATCCAGAAACCGGTGTCGTTTACATGCGAAAAGAACACACTGCCTGCACCTACTGCAAGTACCATTAACTCAGGAGAAATTCCCGGTGTAATTAACGGAAGTACTAAACCTGATGCCGTTAAACCTGCTACTGTAGCCGAACCTAATGTTATTCTTAATAACGCTGTAATAATCCATGCAAACAATAAGGGCGATAGCGCAAGATTGGCTGCAATCGTTTTTACATGATCGCCAATTCCACTGTCGATCAACACCTGTTTAAATGCACCGCCAGCCGCTATAATCATTATGATCATGGCTATGCTTTTCACTCCTTCCACACAAGAGTCCATTGCTTTTGCAATCGGTATTTTTTGAACCAGTATGGTAAAGAAAACCGCAATTAACAACGCAATAGCAGGGTCTGAAATAAAAGAAAAAAAGCTTTTAGCAATATTAAGTCCCGGAATATTTAGAGCTATGGTGCTAACAGCAATTAAGCATACCGGCAATAAAGCAATGGACAAGCTTTTGCCGGCCGATGGTAAGTTTTCTTTTTCGGCAAACGCAAAGGAGGGCTCACTATTTTGGGTATGTGTTGGCCTAATAATTAATCTTGGGAATAATATACCAGCTATAATAGCAATAGGTATAATTATGATGAATCCATACACAAGTGTTTTACCGAGATCGGCTTTAAAAATGGCAGCTAATGTAACCGGACCCGGATGCGGCGGAAGAAAGCAATGGGTAACAGAAAGCGAAGCGGCCATGGGGAGACCAAGATAAAGCGCAGGCAGTTTAGTAACAGAAGCAAGCGCAAAAACAAGAGGAATTAGAACAACAAAACCTGCATTATAAAACAAAGGAATGCCCACCAAAAAACCGGTAATCAATACTGCCCACTGAATATTTTTAAGTCCAAATAATTTAAGAAGCACATGTACTATTTTTTTAGACACGCCTGTGTCTTCTATCAGCTTACCAAGCATAGCGCCAAGAGCAAGAACCAATATTACACCTCCTAAAGTATTGCCAACTCCGCTTGTAATGGATGCCATAACTTTAGCTGCAGGCATACCTAAAAGCATACCGGTAATAATTGAAACTATTAACAAGGCGATCATTGGGTTTAGCTTCTTAATGATAAGTATAAGCAGCAGGATGATCGCAAGTAAAACTACAAGTAAGGGCATTATTGATGATTAAGGTTATGAAGCTGGTGCATCGGCTCTTTCAGGCTTTGGTACAGGCCTTTATAGATGGCAAAATAGTTTTTATAAGTGACATGATCAGTAAGGCATGGCTCTATAAATTCCATATCTTTTCCGGCAAACAATTGATTATAATCTTTAGCCAGCCCTAAAATTTTCAAACCAAAATAAGCAGCGCCAATTGCTGAAGCATCATTGGTATGAATAATACTAATTCTTTTTCCTGTTACATCAGCTAATATCTGCATCCATGTTTTTGACATAACAAAGCCACCGCTTACATTTAATTGTGCAATTGGTTGTTCGTTGTTATCAAGCTTTTGTAATACGTCGTTTAAAGCATAACAGACACCCTCAATAACAGCTCTTAAAAAATGAGGTTTTGAATGATAATCTTTAATGCCGAAGAAAGTACCACAGCTTTTAGAGTCCCAGTGAGGTGCCCGTTCACCAAATATATAAGGTAGAAAAATTAATCCGTCTGCACCTCCTTTCACTCCGCTAACAGCATTAAAGAATTCGGTATAATCTTCGGCTGATATAGTTTGTTTATCAAGAAAGCTTTTAAGGAACCATTGCAAAACGTTGCCACCATTGTTAATTGGTCCGCCACTAATAAATGTGCTCTCATCTAACTTATAATTAAAGGTCATTGCCTTGTAATTATAGATAGGTTTTTTTACCGCAACACGAACAGCCCCGCTGGTACCAATGGTTACCGCTGCCTCGGTTTCGTTGATTGCAAAACTTCCCAGATTTGCCAGGCATCCATCACTTGCTCCCACCACGAACGCAACATTTGCAGGAAGATGCAGAAGGTTTGATACAGCCGGATTAAGATCGTTGCGCGTATAATCCGGACTAACAGATGCAGAAAGTTTTTCTTCGCTTATTCCTGCTAATTGTAATGCTTGTTTATCCCATACGTTGGTAAGAATATTAAATAAGCCTGTTGCAGAAGCTATCGAAAAGTCCACCTTAAACTCATTAAATAATTTATACCAGATAAACTCCTTGATCGAAATAAATTTATGTGTTTTATCAAAAAGGTCCTGGTTGTTCTCGCGCAACCAAATGATTTTACATAAAGGAGACATAGCATGAATCGGCGTTCCTGTATTACGATAAATTTCTTCACCTATCGCCGCTTCTTTTATTCTGTTTGCAATGTCTGCACTTCGGCCATCAGCCCATGTAATCATGTTGGCAAGTGCATTTCCATTTGCATCAATACAAATAACACTATGCATCGCACTGCTAAGGCAAACCGCATTTGGGGCATACTGCAGCTTCTGTATTTGTGTTTGAATGCAGCTAATAAACGCTTCCCATATCAATTGCGGATCTTGCTCAGAATACCCGTGTTGCGGATGATTAACAGGGTAGTGAAATTGAGCGACAGAAAAAACTTCACCTTCAAAGTTTACAGCAATGCTTTTAGTGCTTCCTGTTCCAATATCAACCCCCAGAATGTATGACTGCATAATTGACCAGCTTATTGTTGTACAAGCAGTTGATGAATAAATTGTCGTCGCACAATATAAGAATTCTTTAAAGAGAAACTTCTTAACTACTTTATACCATTATAATAAACAGGAGGCGGGTAAAGTTGAATTATGTTTAACAACAGCAATATCATATTGGCATTGATTTCGTTTCCTGAAAAGAAAAATTGTATGAATAAATTTATATTGATGGCAGCAGCAGCGCTTTTAACTACAACTTCCTTTTCTCAGGAGGTTAAGAAAAAAATTGAGGGGCTGGCAAAAGATCCAAAAACAATGGAAAATTCTGCCAAAGCAGATGTATTGATTATTGACAAGAAGAAAATTTCGGACAGTGCTATGGTGAAGGAAATACCACCAAGTACCACTACAACTGTTTATAAACCTGTTGTAAAAAAGAAGAAGAAAAATAAAAAGTATTAATAGCTGAGTGGGAAAAGTTTTTTATAGAAAAAGAGGTGCCTTTGCGGGGCAACCTCTTTTTTAGTATTTAAGTTTATCAACTTATTTTAGTAATCTTTCCGAAGCTATTGCACCTTTAAATGAAGGCTCTTCAAATTTCAAATTGCTTTTCTCTATCAATGGGTCTGTCTGATAACGTGCTGTACTCTACACCGACATTGTAATATACGCACCAGTATTT
>MWYU01000192.1 GCA_002050375.1 Chitinophagales bacterium 62-2 | reverse complement strand
GCACAGGAGGTGGAAGGTATTCGCCCCGATATCAGGGTAATTAACTATAGCTTACTCGGGATTGACTGGTACATCAATCAAATGCGTTATAAGGTAAACCAAAGCAATCCTATTGATGTGCTTTGGACAGCCGACCAGATACAGGGAAGAAAACGGGATTATATACGCTATCGCGAAGTGCCGGGAATTCCAAACAACCAATACTTCGACCTTTACGATCTGATGAAAAATTACGTTGGCAGTGATGATCCTGCAAGGATGGTTTCGACCGGTGGAGATGAAATGATAAATACTTTCCCGGTTCGCAAAGTGTCCGTTCCTGTAGATGTTAATCTTGTTAAGCAGAACGGAACAGCTAATCTTACAGACAATGTTGTACCCGAAATAAGGTTTGAAATACCTGCACAAAAACAGGTATTAATGAAGAACGATCTCGCAGTTTTAAATGTAATAGCTGTAAATAAATGGCAACGCCCTATTTATTTTACTTCGTTATTTGATGAATTAGGTTTTGGGCAGTATTTGCGTAAAGACGGATTAAGCTATCGTCTGGTGCCGGTAATGAACCAACAGGTAAATACAGACTGGATGGCCGATAAACTGATGAATAAGTTTGCTTTTGGTAATGCCAATGTTCCCGGAGTTTATTTTGATGAAGAGAACCGGCGGCACCTAAATACCATTCGAACAGCTTATGCTGAGTTAGCCTTCGACCTGTCTGCCAAAGGAAGAAAAGAAGATGCACGAAATGCACTTAATAAGGCTGATAAAATGATGCTGCAGGAGAATATGCCTTATGGTCACATTAGCCGTGGCAATATGCACAACCGTAACAGTATTGCTTTTCTTGAAGCCTGTTACCGTTCTGATGCAAAAGACCTTGCAGCTAAGGTATCAAAATCGGTACGAACAGATCTTCAGCAACAAATAAAATTCTATAATTCGTTAAGCGGGAACAAAGCAGAATGGATGGCGTTCGATAAAAAGACAGCAGAAGATTACCTGGGGGCAATAAGTAGTATGGAGCAGTCGTTGCGGGGTGCATCTGCTACTCCTGAAGCAGGAAGTAATATTATAAACCCTGTTGTTCCTAAAGCGCCTGCCGATGCAACAAGTACAGACACTAATACTTCTAAATAGATAATGATTTCTGGCGGTTTCATCCCCGCGTTGCGAAAGCAATTGCGGGGTTTGTTTTTAAATCGCAAACTTTATACTGGCTTAAATGTTGTAACTTAATCTCGCTTCTCTTTTACTAAATTCTACTTTTATGTTGGGACACAGGTTCATTAAGTTTGATCCAAATATTGAAGGGAAAACAAAATTTGAGCAATTGCTCAACCTGTTTTTTCAGTTGCTCACTTATACCAATGGCGATGTGACCGAAGCGCTGCAATGGTTAAATGAACTGGATAAGAAGTACGATTTAACGAACGACGAATACGGAATGGGCGACTTTCTTGATGAGTTGAAAGAGAAAGGTTATATAGATGAAAACCCTGTTAATGGTACCATCTCTATTACATCTAAAACGGAACAGGGTATTCGTAAAAGCAGCCTTGAAGAGATTTTTGGTAAGCTAAAAAAATCAAAGCAGGGAAATCATAATACTTTCAAGCCAGGCGGTGGCGATGAGATAAACCCTGAAACAAGACCTTTCCAGTTTGGCGATACAATGGAGCAGATCGACTTTACCGAGAGTATTCGTAATGCTCAGATCAATCATGGTATCGAAAGTTTTCGAATGCAGGAAGACGATCTGAAAATCAGGGAAACTGATTATAAAACGCAAACTTCAACTGTGCTAATGATTGATATAAGTCACAGCATGATACTATATGGCGAAGACCGCATTACTCCTGCAAAAAAAGTTGCGATGGCCTTAAGTGAATTAATTACTACAAAATATCCTAAAGACACTTTGGATATTGTAGTGTTTGGTAACGACGCATGGCCTATCGAAATTAAAGACCTTCCTTATTTGCAGGTTGGTCCATACCATACAAATACTGTAGCAGGTCTTGAATTAGCTATGGATCTTTTGCGCCGAAGAAAAAACCCAAACAAGCAAATTTTTATGATCACTGACGGTAAGCC
>MWYU01000315.1 GCA_002050375.1 Chitinophagales bacterium 62-2 | reverse complement strand
ACAGTTTCCAGATCGGTTGCTACTACAGTTAACTGGTTCTTTTCAATTTCAAACAAAAAATCTTCCAAAATAGGCAATACAGTATTTGAATTGATTACGCCGCTTATTTGTTGAAGGTGTTTTAATAATTGAGCCGATGAAACAATGAATTTCATAATAATATTAGTATTAATAATCAAAGATAAAGATTGCAGGTAATCAATTCAAGTTAGCAAAAATAATAATGTAGCCGACATTTGTTTTTCATAACATTGTCCAGTGCGCATGCTGCGCTTGCAAACACACTCAACTTCAGGTTTTTGGTAAAGGCATCTTACTTTTATACCAATGAATGTTATTAAGCTAACAAAAGAACAAGCCCTTAACAAGATAAAACAGTATTGTATCTACCAGGAAAGATGCCATGAAGAAGTTAAAGAAAAATTATACTCATTCGGGTTATACAAAACAGATGTTGAAGAAAATCTTTCGAAACTATTGAGGAAAATTATCTTAATGAAGAGCGCTTTGCCATACAATATGCAGGAGGTAAATTCCGGATGAAGCAATGGGGCAGAATGAAGATAAAACACGCCCTTAAACATAAACAGGTAAGTGAGTACTGCATCAAAAAGGCCTTGAAAGAAATAGACGAATCTGAATACAACAGAATTCTAAAAAAGCTCGCTGAACAAAAAATGAAAACCCTGCAAGGCGAACGGAATATTTTAATTAAGAAAAGGAAGCTCCAGAATTACTTATTGCAAAAGGGCTTTGAAACAGAGCTGGTAACAGCAATAGTTAAAGCTTAAGTTAACGTTTAGTTGCGCTCATCGTACTTTAAGAAGAGTCAATACATCACCATCTATCTGCGATTGTTTAAGCAGGTCTAAGCAAAAAATTATTAGTCTTTATGTTGATGATCTCTCATTATCACCAATTGCACATAGCCGGATACAGCTAACAAATTTAAAAAGTATCTGCGCCGGCTTGTGCGACTTTCTCATCGTTATCAACACTACTGCCACTGCAACCGATAGCGCCAATCACTTCCCCGCTTTTATCGGTTATAGGCATACTTCCGGGAAAGGAAACCAATCCACCATTAGTTACTTCAATTCCAAAAAGTGATTCACCTGGTTGAGACAATTTGCCTATTTCTCCTGTTTTCATATCAAAAAACCGGGCGGTTTTAGCTTTCTTAATCGAGATGTCAATTGAGCCCAGCCATGCACCTTCCATTCTTGCAAATGCTACCAGGTTTGCACCTGCATCAACAACAGCTATATTCATTTTGAGATTCAACTCTTTGGATTTGTCAATTGAAGCTTGTACAGCTTTTTGTGCCTGTTCTAAAGTGATATTCATTTTTCAATTTTTATATAGATAATAAAGCTAAAAAAAAACCTTACAAAGAGATTCCACCCGATGCTTCAATCCTTTGCCCGTTTATCCAGCCTGCATCTGTTGAACATAAAAAGGCAATGATACCTCCAATATCTTCCGGTAATCCTACCCTGCCCAAAGCTGTCTGCGAAGCCATCATTTTATTACGTTCAGGGATGTCCCGGTTTCCACCATTATTAAAGTCTGTTTCTACAGGTCTGGGAGCAACTACATTTGCGGTTATGCCTCTTGCACCCACTTCTTTTGCCAGGTATTTTGTAAAGGTTTCAATTGCGCCTTTCATGGAAGCATAAACTGAATAACCGGGAACGCAAAAATCTTGTTGTGCCTGTTGATATATTTATAATGCGTCCCTCGTCATTCATCATGGGCAATAAATTCTGGGTTAAAAAATAAACACTTTTAAAGTGTATGTTCATAAACCTGTCAAAATCATCTTCAGTTACCTGCCCAAAAGGAATAGTAGCCCCAATGCCAGCATTATTTATAAAAAAATCAAATGTTGAATTATTCCACTTTTGCAGTTCTGAGGCAAATTGTTGTACAAATTCATCAAGGGATTTAAAGACTGATACGTCTAATTGCAGCGCTGCTGCGTTCTTACCAGCTGATTTAATCTCCTGAACTACTGCATCAGCAGAGTCTTTTTGCGATTGGTAAGTAATAATTACATCGTTGCCTTTTTCTGCTAATCGGAGTGCCATATTCTTACCTAAAC
>MWYU01000218.1 GCA_002050375.1 Chitinophagales bacterium 62-2 | reverse complement strand
CCGCGGACGCTACGGCTTTGATTATCCTGAACAAAATTTACATTGGCACCTGTAAGATTATTGAACTTTTTTAAATTGAAGCTTTCAAAAAAATATCCTCGATCATCTTTATAAACAGTATCATGAAATAGCAGACATGCTTAAAGAACCTTTAGGAACAATAAAGAGTCGTATACACTTTGCACGTAAGCTTTTAAAAGCAGAAATTCAACGGTATTAATAACCGTTTTTAGATGCCAGCAAAAAAAGTAATTATTATTGGAAGCGGTTTCTCCGGCCTTTCAGCAGCTTGCTTCATGGCAAAAGCCGGGTGGTCCGTAACAGTTTTAGAGAAGCAAGAAATACCTGGTGGACGTGCACGAAAGTTTACTGATCAGGGGTTTACGTTCGACATGGGACCAAGCTGGTATTGGATGCCCGATGTTTTTGAGCGTTTTTTCGGGGAATTTAATAAGAAAGTTTCTGATTATTATTTGCTCGAACGCTTAAATCCTTCTTATCGTGTTTATTGGCCTGGTGAAGCTGTAGATATTCCTGCAAATTATGTCGAACTTAAAGATGTCTTTGAAAAGATTGAACCGGGGAGTGCAAAAAAGCTTGACGATTTTTTGAAACAGGCAGCCTATAAATATAAAACAGGTATGCAAAATCTCGTACTAAAGCCAGCACTTTCGCTCACCGAGTTTATTGATGCAAAAGTGATAAAAGGTATATTGAAACTTGATCTTTTTAGTTCGATGAAGAAACATGTCGCTAAGTATTTCAAAGACGCAAAATTGCGGGAATTGATGGAGTTTCCCGTGTTGTTTCTGGGCGCTCTGCCTGAAAAAACACCGGCTTTATACAGTTTAATGAATTATGCAGACATAAAAGGTGGTACCTGGTTTCCTAAAGGGGGCATGTATAAAATAGTGGAGGCAATGCATAAACTCGCAACAGAGTTGGGAGTGTCTTTTTTTTTCAATACCAATGTTGAGGAAATAAAAGTTGCAAATGGTACTGCGAAAATGGTTGAAACAGCTAAACAGCAATTTGAAGCAGACATTGTAATTGCAAGTGCAGATTACCATCATGTAGAAACAAAATTACTTGCGGCAGAATATAGAAGTTATTCCAATAAGTATTGGGAAAGCCGTATAATGGCACCGGGCTGCTTATTGTATTATGTTGGTTTAAACAAAAAGCTTAAGAATGTAAAACATCATTCGCTTTTTTTTGATGTTCCCTTTAAGCAGCATGCTGAAGAAATTTACTTAACAAAGAAATGGCCAACTGAGCCATTATTTTATGTTAGCATAACAACTGCTACAGACGAAAGTATGGCACCTGAAGGATGTGAAAACCTCTTTCTTCTTATACCCGTTGCCACAGGTTTAGAAAATGATTTGGAAGACCTTCGCGAACATTATTTTAATAAAATTGTTCTACGTATGGAGAAGCGATTTGGTGAAAATATTACTAACCATATTGTATACAAAAGGTCTTATGCAAATAGCGATTTTGAACACGATTACAATTCGTTCAAAGGCAATGCTTATGGTTTAGCAAACACTTTATTACAAACGGCTATTTTAAAACCTTCTATTAAAAGTAAGAAAGTAAACAACTTGTTTTATACGGGCCAGCTAACAGTGCCTGGGCCGGGAGTTCCACCAAGTTTAATAAGTGGTGAAGTGGTGGCAAAACAAGTTTTAAAAGAGTTTGGTTACAATTGATAAATTTTTTAATAATAATATACTTCCCGGGTTATAATTTCAAATTTGAAGGCTATGATGAACTTATTTTATGATGTTAGCCAACAGTGCAGTAAAATAACAACCGAAAAGTACAGTACTTCTTTTTCTTCGGCTATAAAGTTGCTGAATAAAAATCTTAGAACGCCTATTTATAACATTTATGGTTTTGTTCGATTTGCAGATGAGATAGTAGATACTTTTCATGATTTTGACAGAGGCGCTTTGTTGCAGCAATTTAAACAGGAAACTTATGATGCCGTCGAAAGGAAGTTTAGTTTACATCCTATTCTTAACAGCTTTCAAATAACGGTTAACGAATACAAGATTGAACATCACCTGATTGATGCTTTTTTTAGAAGTATGGAGTTTGATCTTACC
>MWYU01000298.1 GCA_002050375.1 Chitinophagales bacterium 62-2 | reverse complement strand
ATCTGCAATAGTTCCTTTTAATATATTTTCTATTGGCAGTGAAACACCTGGTTTATATCTAAGCTTTAATCTATACTCGATGTACCACTGTGCGGGATGTTGAAAAAGCTTTTCTAATGAAGAGTAAGACTCGCAGGTACGAGCATAGTCTTCACCAATAATGGTAAGGAATTCTTGAGGAGCAGGAAGCGATATAGTTGGATACTTAACTGTTAACTTCACATCATTCTTCCAGGGAATACTTTCAAGAAGATGATCTGCTTGTATGGCAATTGCTTTTAAAGGGGTCAGTCTATCCCATTCGTCCAAACAAAATGGCTTTGCTGCAACGGTGCCGTTTACTTTTGAAGGCACTGCAATAACAAGCCGTTCCTTTGCACAAAATACCATTCTTTTAAGCCCATAGTTGTGTACCGAGTTAGCATGATTCTCATCATGTACCGGCAGGTTTTGGCTTTCAAAAAATACTTTCTCTTCCTGGTACCAGTATTTGGTTAAATAATCGCCTGCTTCAAACCGAATGGCATTCATCCACAAAATTTCCTTTGCTTCTGACCATATTGCTCCCGGTTCTGCTACTGTATCAGCACATCCTACCTGCGCTTCAGCAATCATAGCGGGTACATCTGAAAATAGTTCTGATTGTAATCGTTCAAATTTAGCAATGGCGATTGTTTCACCATCTTCTTTTAACGCCTTTGTCAATTGTAGGCAAAGTGATGATAAGTTTTGTAGTTGTTCTTTGTATAACGGATAATAGGATAGATGAGAAGACTGGCTTGCCCAATTTGCGAGGGTGGTATAAATATCAACTAATAGTGGTACATCGAGTTGAGGCTCCTCTAAGTAATGATTATTTTGTAACCAAAAGCTCACCATCTTCTTTTTCGTCCGTTCTCTATCCTTACCCTTGATAGATTCTAAATACTCACTTATTGAAGTATTCCATGCATCATTACCAAAGCCGGGCTTTTCAGCAAATACTTCCAATAGTTTTCGTGCAAGCCTTTTAGAAAATGGTGTAACAGGCGAAGAAAGAAATGCTAAAACCTGCGATGTATTAACAGGCCGTTTAAATAAAGCCGTCGCTAAAAAGAATAATTGAGAAACCTGGCCGTTACCCGATACGGTTTGCCATTTACATACAGGGTTATTATGTGAAAGATGAAGTCCGTTGAGCAAACTATTGTCTGTGTTAATCACTACAGGATTCCAGTTACTTGCTTGCTGAATGCTATAAATAGCGTTTGCTCCAAGTATATCGCCAGGAAAGAACAGCAGTTGAACAGTACCATCGTTCTTTAAAAGACCTTCAACTTTTTCGTCATTCAACAACATCTGCAGCTTGCCTAAATCAGTACCAGGAAATGCTTGTGGATAAAACTTTTCAGAAATAATTTCTGCATGATTAGAAAGTTTATTTAATAGTTGTTGATACAGATAAGGATAGAACTGAAGGGGATCTACCAGATGGATTGACATGTTAGGAAGCCTTCTTTCGTCTAATGCTTTTATAACAGGTAATATTCTTTCCACAGTGCCCATTCCTATATTCTTGAACAAAAACTTTAATGCAAGAAGTTGTTTCATCCTTTTAGGAAGTTCATCCATTTGTTCGGTAGTCCAACCTGACATACGCCAGCTATCCCATAATTTAAGCAAACGTCTTGAAACACCTAGTGGATCTTTTTTATAAGAAGAGGAGAAAGGAAATGAATCTTCGGGCAGGTCGTTAATTCTTTCTTTCAGTATTAAAACCCTTTCTGTTTCAGACGGAAACTGTCCCGAAAGACCAAGATGTAATTCAAGCAGCTGAAGGAGTTTCAACGGACCAGCTACTATTTGTCCCGCATAATTTCCAGGTGTAGTAGTATAGGTGTGGCAAACAGGGCTATCACCGGCAAGGCCAAGATAAATTTGAAGCTTATCCACGTTAAGTATTTAAAATTGAGGGTAATGGGGCGTTAGCAATGTATTGTTTTATTTTTTACCGCAAGAGTTTGCAACAACGTTTTTTGGGGAATTATTGTGTTGCAGAAGTGAGAGTGTTTTTATATAAGCTGTTTAGTGACTAATGTGTCAAACCAACACAACGGTAGATGGTAATATTGTGCTAATG
>MWYU01000157.1 GCA_002050375.1 Chitinophagales bacterium 62-2 | reverse complement strand
GATATATGATGTACGGAGCGGGACTTCTGCAACATAAAAGATTCTGGAATTGCGCAAGGAAATGGAGCCTAGGTAAAATTTATTACATGTTGCTTTTCACCGGTATCAAAAAAAGGCATCTGAACACCCTTTATAACAAAATAAAATTATCGTTGAATATCTCCTGGTTTCACAAAATAACTTCCCTGGGGAAAGTTTTGACAGTAAATTTTGATAACAACAAGTCAAAAGCTTCCTGATCTATGTGATGAACACTTTTAAGTAATTGGAGTAAATCTATTTAGAAAATTAATATAATAATTATTATTTCGAGTTTCCAGCAGAAGTACGTGTTAGCCGTATTTCCCAAAGCATTCATGCAGGCCTTATGTAAGGATGGAAGTATGCATGTTTCAGAATGGATTGAATTAGCTGTTAAACTCAACATTGACGGACTGGAATGGTATGCAGGATTTCTGGAGATGAGTGATGAAAAGAATTGGGCTAAATTTCGCCGGCAGGTTGAAGATCATGGAAAAACAATTCCGATGATGTGTTGTTCGCCTGATTTTACGCACCCCGATGAAGTATTCAGAAAAAAAGAAATTGAAAAAGAGAAGAAATGGATAGATATGACATTTGCTTTGGGAGCAAGTTACTGCCGTGTGCTTTCTGGTCAGCGACGGCCTGAACTTTCTATTGAAGAAGGTGTAAAATTAGCGGCTGATTGTATTAGCGAATGCTTGCCCTATGCCCAGGAAAGAAACATAACACTGATCCTCGAAAATCATTACAAAGATGACTTTTGGGAGTACCCCGAATTTGCCCAAAAGGCGGATGTATTTTGTAAGTTAGTTGATCGTATACAGCATCCTTACTTCGGCGTCAATTATGATCCAAGCAACACATATTTAGCCGGTGAAGATCCGCTGGAACTTTTAAAGCGTGTATCTCACCGCGTGTTAACCATGCATGCAAGCGACCGCTATCTTAAAGAAGGAACGATTGAAGATTTGCGTAAAGAGGAAGGTGGAGCAGCGGGATATGCTAAGCGACTTAGTCATGGTGAAATCGGCAAAGGGTTGAACGATTATAATTCTATTTTCGCTGAATTAAAAAGCGTCGGTTTTGATAACTGGATAAGCATTGAAGATGGAGAGGATGGCATGGATCAGTTGGAAAGAAGTGTTTCTTTTTTGAGAAAAAAAATGGCTCATTACTGGCCGTCTTAATCCACGAATAAAACTTTGCAATAATAAAAATGAAAGCATCTCTCCTGTACCCATCACAATGCATGCTTGGTGAAGGCCCCATATGGCATGAAGAAAGAAAAAGCTGCTTTTGGGTAGATATAATCAATGGCGTTTTATACGAGTATAAATGGGTAAGTAAAGAAATAAAAACGTGGCAATTCGATTATAAACTAACCCCGGTTATCCAGGGAAAAAACAATCATTTGATATTAGGGTTAAACACCGGCATAGCAAGATTTGATTTGAAATCAGAAACGCTGGAGTGGCTTCTCGATCTTGAATTTGGTATAACTGAAAACCGCTGTAATGACGGACGCTGCGACAGCTATGGAAGATTATGGATAGGTACCATGCACATGAATTTTAAACATGAGGCCGGTTCTTTATACTGTATTAATAATAACCTGCAGGTTCATAAAAAATTAGATAACGTTACCATTTCAAACGGACTGGTTTGGTCGCCAGACGATACTAAATTATACTTCATTGACAGCCCAACGCAAAAGGTGCAGTCATTTATTTTTGACAGAGATTCGGGAGAAATTGTTTTTGAAAAAGATGTTATTCAAATACCTGTTGAAATGGGATCGCCCGATGGCATGGCCATAGATGAAGAAGGTATGCTGTGGATTGCACACTGGGGCGGATTTGGCGTGTACAGGTGGAACCCCATTGATGGCAAATTGATAGGTAAGATTGAATTGCCTGTACCGAATGTTTCATCGTGCGCTTTTGTTGGCGAAAACCTCGATCACCTGGTCATCACCACGGCCCGGGAAAACTTAAATGAAGAAGACTTGAAAAAGTATCCGCAAAGCGGTGATGTTTTTTTTGCAAAACCTGGTGTGCCGGGAATTGCCAACAACACTTGTTTATTATAGCACAGC
>MWYU01000247.1 GCA_002050375.1 Chitinophagales bacterium 62-2 | reverse complement strand
CATCTCTCCTAATTGATGCATCTGTTTAAGATTAGTCATTCCGCATACCTTAATCCGGAGACTTTTAGAATCTTTTCCCGGCTTTGAACTGTTTGCTTCTTCCATCTGCTTTTGTTTATCAGTCTCCCTTAACGGAAGCTGTAAGTTGGTTTACAAAATCAGCAAAAGCAATCGCGGGGTCAGGCTCTTTCATAAAATTTTCTCCAATCAAAAATCCCTTGAAACCGGCCTGTCGTAAAGTTAAGATTGAATTTACATTAGTTATTCCGCTTTCAGAAATCATAATTTTTTCGTGTGGAATTAACTCGCTTAGTTCTAATGAACGATTGATATCAACGGTGAAAGTTTTAAGGTCGCGGTTGTTTACGCCAACAATATCAACTTCGTTACAAATGTGTTTCAGTTCGTCTTCGTTATGGATCTCAAGCAATACTTCAAGACTTATTCTTTTTGCAAACAACGCAAGCTCTCTCACACGTTCCGGCGTTAAACAGGCTGCAATTAATAATATAACACTTGCACCAATCGCCTTTGCTTCTAAAATCTGGTATTCATCAATTATAAAGTCTTTACGAAGGATAGGAACCCGAACAATGTTTCGTGCATAAATAATATCATCAATAGACCCTCCGAAAAAATTTTCATCAGTTAAAATTGAAATTCCTGAAGCGCCATGTGTATCATAAGCCTCAACAACAGGTCCAATCTGAACATGATCATTTATCACACCTTTTGAAGGAGACCTTCTTTTAAATTCAGCTATAATGCCAGTGGAAGTTTCGTTTAATAATTCAGACACTAACGAATTGCAGTTAGAATGAAAATGAGGAAAGGTTTCAAGCTCTTCTACAGGAACCAGTTTCTTCTTTTCTTTAACTTCAATTTTTTTAGAGGCTATTATGTTGTCGAGGATATTCATTTGAGTAGTTTCGAGGTTGGAGTTGCGAGTGTCCGGCTTGCAGTTTGTTTGCAAGTTCACAAGTTTATGGGTTTGGTCGTATTACTTATTGATTTACTGACCTATTGACCAAATGACTTTTTAATTATTCACTATTCATTATTTACTATTCATTATATACTACTGCAGGCTTATCAATTTTTCTAAACACTCCTTCGCCCTACCGCTTTCCAAACTCTCAACTGCAGCATTATAAGCTTCCTTGTAATTTTTGTAATTGCCAGTACATTGCAAACCCATTGCAGCATTTGCAAACACGACTGCATTTTGTGCCCACGTTCCTTCACCTTTAATAATTTTCGTAAAAATCTTAGCAGCTTCCTCTACCGTATTTCCACCAAATATGTCTTGCGGCTGTACCATTCGCTTACCTAATTGTTCAGGTGTTAAAACCTTTTCTCCGCTGTTTGTTATCACTTTAGTATCATCGGTAAGTGATATTTCATCATAGCCATCTAAACTATGAATGATAGTAAAAGGTTTGCCCGTTTGTTGCAAGAGATAATTATAGATACGCGCCATCTCCAGGTTATAAACACCCACTAACTGGTACTCAGGTTTTGCCGGATTAACCATTGGACCAAGCATATTAAAGAAAGTACGAACACCAAGATTTTTACGAATTGCACCAACAGCTTTTAAAGCAGGATGAAATAAAGGCGCATGAAGAAAACAAATGTTTGCTTCATCTACTTCCCTTTTTAATTTTGAATTTTCACTTTTGAATTTGTATCCAAGCTGCTCCATTACATTTGAAGCGCCACTGGTAGAAGTCATACCATAGTTGCCATGCTTCGCTACCTTTTGTCCCGTACCTGCAACTATAAAACACGAAAGCGTTGATATGTTGAAAGTATTTTTTCCGTCGCCACCGGTACCAACAATATCCATTAATTTATATCCATTCAAATCAACCCTCACGCAAAGCTCAAGCAATGCATCACGAAAACCCTGAAGTTCATCAATAGTTATGCTGCGCATTAGGTAAACGGTAACAAACGCTGTAACCTCATGCTCGTTATATATGCCTTTTGATATATTGGTTAAAACCTCTTTTGCCTGTTGGCTGGTCAGGGTTTTGTGTTCGAATAAAAGTTGTAAGATCTTTTTCATGTTGTCTAATTGTCTGAACCTGGATTTTGAAAGATTTTAGGGATTAGGAGAAAAT
>MWYU01000219.1 GCA_002050375.1 Chitinophagales bacterium 62-2 | reverse complement strand
GTTCCTACTTCTATAGGAAAATCAAAAGAAGAACATGCATATTTAGGATTTACAGGATTTGATAAAAATAATCTGAACAATAAGCAGCAGTAGACGAATAATTATCAAACAGTTTAGAAACTACAGGAGATTCTCCTGTAGTTTCTATTAATAAACGTATTGATTAGAATTTAGAATGGTCTTCAATATCATATTCTTAATAAAAATTATTAAATGAATATATTTGGATGAGTCATGTCGGAAGCATCTTGATAAGGCAAAGAAGTTAAAAGACAATTATTAAGAGGTTTGAAACAAGGCCGAAAATGTTATTAGTATCTTTTTTTAATTTACAATCCAGGCCCTTAAAGTAATTCGTATGCAAAAATCTCATTCAGAACCTATTGATAGTAATATTACTTCCGGAGAAAACAAGTCCTTTTGGGTAGCATCAGCCGAGCCAATTGTTTTTAACAAACTGCAACAGGATATTGAGACAGATGTTTTAATTGTTGGAGGAGGAATAGCCGGATTAACAACGGCCTACTGCCTGGTAAAGGCAGGCCGGCAAGTAGTTTTAGTAGAAGACGGCTATGTTGGCAGTGGCGAAACGGGTCGCACTACGGCACATATTACCTACGCTCTTGACGACCGGTACTTTGAACTTGAAAAAATATTCGGAGAAGAAAAAGCCAGGCTTGCTGCAGACAGCCATATGGCGGCACTGGAATGGGTGGGTAATACCATTATGCACGAAAACATTGAGTGCCATTTTAAAAGGGTAGACGGATATTTATTTTTACACCCAACGGATAAAAAAGAATCACTCGAAAAAGAATATGCTGCAACCCAACGTGCAGGGCTGCCGACACAAATGTTAGCACAGATCCCGTCGATAGCAGCTGAGGAAGGAAATTCCTGTATTCAATTTCCGCAACAGGGTCAGTTTCATATTATGAAATACCTGAAAGGTTTATCTGATGCTGTTATTCGCATGGGCGGGAAAATCTACACCGAAACAAAAGCTGAAGACATCACAAAAGAAGGTGCAACAGCAAATGGCTTTGAGATAAAAGCTAATCATATTGTAGTTGCAACCAATACTCCTATCAACGATAGGGTTACCATGCACACTAAACAGTGGCCTTATCGAACGTATGTTATAGCTGCCAAAGTGCCCAAAGGAAAATTGACATATTCGTTATGGTGGGATACGGGTGATCAGGAATCTAAATGGACTTCTGCCCCTTATCATTATGTACGTCTGGAAGAATATGATAACGAATTCGACCTTTTAATTTCAGGAGGTGAGGACCATAAAACAGGCCAGGCTGACGATGAGCATATTCCGGAAGAAGACCGGTATATTAATTTGATTGAATGGACTAAGAAACGTTTTCCTGCTATGGAAGAGGTTGCATACAAATGGTCAGGCCAGGTAATGGAGCCAGTAGATTCAATGGCATTTATAGGAAAGAACCCGGGTGATGATAATATTTACATCATAACAGGCGATTCGGGTAATGGAATGACGCACGGCACACTTGGTGGAATCATCTTAACCGATATTATCACAGGTAAAGAAAATCCCTGGGTGGATTTTTACAGTCCTTCACGCATTACTTTAAAAACTACCGGTGATTATTTGCATGAAGTAGGTAATATGGTAGCTCAGTTAGTTGATTGGATAACTCCCAGCGATATAAAAAAAGCTGAGGAGTTAAAACCGGGTGAAGGCGGAATTATTTCTGCAGGCTTAAAGAAAATAGCTGCATATCGTGACGAAGAAAATAACCTGCACACCTGCACTGCAGTTTGTCCGCACTTAGGGGGTATCCTTCAATGGAATGCTGAAGAAAAATCATTCGACTGCCCGCTTCACGGTTCAAGATTTACAACAGAAGGAAAAGTAATCAACGGACCTGCTAAATCGGATTTAAAAAAATTAGAGATAAAGCAGGACGCTGAAATGCATTAAGAGAAAGATAAGTAGCTAAACAGAAAATTTGGTTCAACGGATAATTTTGAAATTTTAGAAGAAAGAGGTCTCATTTCGAAGGGCTTTTACAGGAGAATTTACACACAATAAAAAGAGTGATACTTATAAATGCAGAAATGCATTTTTCTACGCGTTTACATGTATCAACGGGGTAC